>CALFNG010000274.1 GCA_937902985.1 uncultured Myxococcales bacterium | reverse complement strand
GCGGGGTCGCGGCCGCATCGCGATGACCCGCGCGCCCATGAGCGCGCCCACGACGCTCACGATCGCGATGGGCAGAATGTGCCCCACGGCAACGTGGCGGGGCGCGGCGACCGGGCACCAGAGCTCCACCATCACCCCGGCCGCCGCCCCGCAGGCAGCGCCGAGCGCCGCGCCCGTGGCGACCGGGTGCACCGGATCGCTGGCGCGACGGAGAAAGGCCAGCGAGAGCAGCGGGAACACCGCTCCGGCCAGAGTGAGCCCCAGGCACTTGAGGCCGAGCCGCTCGGCATGCAGGAGCGTCACCTCGGGATGTACGACGGCAAACCCGGACATCATCGCAAAGAGGAGCGCCGGCGTGCCGATGGCGACCGCCGTCAGCCAGGGCCTCGGCCGGCCCAGCGCCGAGCCGCCTCGGCCGAAGGCGGCCCACACCGAGAGGGTCGCCACGGCCATCCATCCGATCGACGAGGCCACGTAGAACCAGGAGGGTCGGCCCTGCCCGTGGTGAAGCCCGTCGAAAGCAAAGAACAGCACGGCGCCCACGATGATGGAGCTCGGCAGCACCAGCCACGCGTAGACCTGCGACGCGGGCCGACGCGGCGACGGCGTCGCGCGCGCCGACGCGAGAATGCGGGCTTTCAGATCCTCGGTCACCAGGACCCCTCGAGCTCCTCGCGGGCCTCGTCGCCGAGCGAGGCGCGGAGCACCTCGGCGGTGCGAAACGCTCGCAGCTTGACCGCATTCGCGGTGGTGCCGAGCACCTCGGCCGCCTCCGCCATCGAGAGACCGTCGAACCGGACCAGCTCGAAGGCCGTGCGATCGGTCTCCGACACCCGGGCCAGCTCTTCGCTCATGCGCCGTGCGAGCCGGCGGCGCGCCGTGACCTCGGCGGGCGACGCCCCGGGAGCCACGCTCTCGCGGGCGTCGTCATCGTCTTCGTCGACCCAGACGGGGCCCCGACATTTCTTGCGGAAGGTGTCGATGAGGAGCCTCCGGGCGATCGCGAAGGCCCAGGGCGCGACGGCGGCGCCCGGCGCGAAGTGCCGGCGGGCGCAGTGCATCTGGAGAAATGTCTGCTGCACGAGATCCTCGGTCGCTCCTTCGTCGCGCGTTCTCCTCATGGCGAACGACGACAGGCGGGGAGCCAGGAGATCGTAAAGCTCCGAGAACGCGGCGTCATCCCCGCAAGCGTAGCGGTCCATAGCTGCGCTGGCGCCCCCTTTCCATTCTTGCATCGCCGCTACCGCAGTCCCGCGGAGAGAGCACGCGGCGGCCCGCCGATGCTCCAAGGCATCCTCCGAACGTCAGGGATCATGATGCGCTCCTCCGCGGCCGTCCGACTCCCATGGACGGTGCGCGGCCATCCGCAACACGATCCCCCATAGGGTTACGTCGCACGAAACAAATCGTTTCGCAATAAGCGCTTCTTTCCACTTTCGGGTCTTGTAAGGCGCCCTCTCCCACGCCTCGTCCGGGCGAGAAGGTCGTGCATTGGGGGGACGCGCGAGCAAGCAGCCTCGCAGTCCCTGGCGAGCACCTCGAGTTCGGGTCGTTGGTTGTCAGTGGTCTGTTCGTCTGTGCTGACCCGCAGGTACAAGGCGGCGCGGATCGGGCGATTCATCGAAGCGACGAGGCGGCTCAGCGGAGCTCGAACATGTGCGACCAGTGGCACGACTCCGTTCCCTTTTCCCATTCCGAGACGAGCGTCCACCCGATGCTGCTACAGCCTTCCTTGCGGTTCTCAAGCGTGCAGCGCTCTGCGACGACGCGTACTTCCCGGGACCCGTCGGCAAGCGTGCGGCGTTCGACTCGCAAGGCGTCCGAGGTCAATTCGTGCGCATCCTCTTGGCTCTTCATTCTCTGGTGGCAGTCCTGACAGACGCTCGTACCGGCGCCTCCGGGTCCGCGCGCAACTGCCGCACTGGAACGTCGGAGCCACCTCCGGCGTCACAACTGGCTGAGGAGTGCATCGCCGATGTCGGAAGGCTTCGACTTGCCGAACCACAGGCTCCATGCCGCCTTCATGAAGGGCACGCCCTCGATGGGCGCCGAGGCGCCGCCATCCACGACGATGCGCGTCACCTTCGCCTGGGCGTCGTACGTGATCCACAGCGCCTTGCCTTTCGGCAGCGTCCCGCTTAGTTGACATGCGGCTTCTCCACGGCTGAAAGAGGTTGAACTGCAGGTTGGACTGGAATCACGTGGCCCCATACCCGTTGGCCTGGCACCAGGGAGCTCGCCCCTGACACCTCGACGAAGACCTCGCGCACGCGAACGTCGGCGCGCGCCGTGGGCGACTCGATCGCGAGCCCACGGCGACCCATCTGGGGGGCCAACCGGAGCACCGCGCCGGCGACGATCTTCTGGTTGTCGTCGCCGTAGAGGGTGCACGGCGCGCCGTCCTTCACGCGGAAGGCATCGATCTCGTCAACTTCCAGCCGCACCTGCAGCGAGGACGTGTCACCGAGCACGAACAGCGGCACGCCGCCCACGTTGAAAAACTCCCCCACATGAAAGCGGCTGAGCAGAACGACTCCGGCGATCGGCGCGACGACCTGCCGCCGAGCGAGGCCGACCTCGGCGAGGGCGACTCGAGCGCGAGCCGCCACCACGCGATTCCTGCCCGCAGAGCGATCCTCGCTGCGGGATCCGCGTTCCAATGACGCAAGCTTCGCGGCGCTGGCGTTCGCGATGGCAGTCTGTACGCGAGCCTCCGCGCTCACCCGCTCGACCTCAGCGGGGGCGAGCACTCGGTCACTCCCGAGACGGTCGCTGCGCGTTGCGTCGTGCCGCGCTAGCTCCGCGCGCACTTGACCCGCCTCGTTCTCGGCCCGCGCCTGACGCAGCTCCTCGACCGTGGCCCCGTTCTGCGTCTTCGCGAACGTAGCCTCGGCTTCGGCGAGGTCGGCCTTCGCGAGGTCGACCGACGCGCGCTGGGCCTCGTCATCGAGTGTGGCGAGGACCTGCCTCGCTTCGACCCGCCCGCCCTCGGACGCCAGGATCTTCGCGATCCACCCGGGCTCCCCGGGCGACAGCTCGACGTTGCCGCCCCAAGCCTCGACGACCCCAGGCGCGACCACCTGGTTGGGCTCCTCGAGGTCGGGGGCAGTAACGGCCGCGGTGACGTGCGAGCCGGCGAGTGCCTTGGTCCGGTCGACGTTCGGCTTCCCGTGAAGCCCACAGCCCGAGAGCAAGACAGCCGTCGCCAAGACGAGCGGCAAGGAGTGCGCTTCACGGCTCATGCAGTCCTCCTCGAACGGAGGTCGCTCGGAGCCTCCTCGGTCGCGCGTCCGTCTTCGACGTGGATCAAACGATCGGCGATGCGCAGGACGCGGTCGTCGTGGGTCACGATAACGACCGCCCGGTCCTGCTCCCGTGCAAGGCGGGCCAACGTGTCGAGAACGTCGCGCCCGGTGCGGCCATCCAGGGAAGCGGTCGGCTCATCGCAGAGCAGGACCGCCGCGTCTGCGACCAGCGCACGGGCGATGGCGACGCGCTGCTGTTGACCGCCCGACAGAAGTCGCGCCTTTGCGCCAACCTTGTCGCCCATCGCGACGAGGTCGAGGGCGCGTCGCGCGTGCGCTGCGCGGTCCTTCGCGCTCTCCCCGCGCAACAGCAGCGGTAGGGCCACGTTCTCGAGGGCGCTGAGCCCGGCGAGGAGGTTGAACTGCTGAAATATGAGGCCGACCCGGTCCCTCCGGAGCTGCGCCAGGGCGTCGGCGCTCGCACCCGCGACGCGCTTGCCCTCGACGAGGACCTCTCCCTCGGTCGGTGTGAGAACCAGGCCGAGGATGCTGATCAGCGTCGTCTTGCCGCTCCCCGAAGGGCCCATGATGACGAGCACCTCTCGCCGGTACACGGCCACATCGGTGGGATGCAGCGCCCGAACGGCGAGGTCCCCGGAGCCGAAGACCTTGCCGATTCCACGGCCTTCCAGAGCCGCCAGAGCGGGGCTAGGCATGGTCATCCCCTGAACACGATGGCGGGGTCGAGCGTGAGCACGCGCCGCACGGCGGCCAGCGACGCGAGGGTGCACGACACGAGGGCGGCCAAGGCGATGCCGACCAGCATCTCGGGCGTCGCCTTCATCGGCAGGTTTGGATACGCGTGGCGCACCAGCAGGAAGGCGCCGACGCCGATCGCGTAGCCGACGAGCGCGAAGGACCAGGCTTGCAGCAGCAAGAGCTGCAAGAGATCCCGGCTGCGCGCGCCGATCGCCTTGAGCATCCCGTAGTCGCGGGTCCGGTCGATGACGGTCGAGTAGAGCGTCACCGCCACGATGGCTCCGCCGATCAGCGCGGCGACCACGGTGCCCATGCCGAAGACCAGGCCCACTGGGTTACGCTGCAGGAAGTAGCGGATCTCGGCGTCGTGGAGATCCTGACGCGACAGGATGGTCACATCAGGTATGCGCGCCGCCAGGCGTCGCTTGACGAAGGCCAGGGAGGCCCCCGGCTCGAGCCGGACCGCGACGAACGTAACGCGGTCCTGTGCGAAGCCGGTCATGCCCCGCGCGTCGTCGATGTTCGCGTACAGGTAGTAGTACGGGCTGTGTGGGTCCATCCCGTCGAAGAAGCCGGCGACGACGCTGGCGTTGCCGTCGACCTCGACCCGGTCGCCGGGCTGCGCCGCGGCGAAGGTGCCGCGGTCGTTCCAGTTCATGAAGACCCGATCGCTGGCGCGCAGGTTCGTCGTCGACGTCCCTCGGGAGAGCGTGTGCGGTAGCCCGGCGTACCGCGGGGGACGCACGCCGAGGACCTTGACGAACTCGCGTACGCCGTCGGGCCGCGTCACCCGGCCGATGCCCTGCACGACCGGCTCCGCCCAGGCCACACCCGGCGTTCCCGCGGCGGCCTGAACGCGGTTCTCCGGAACGGAGTCGGTCGCATCCGTGCTCTCGGTTGCTGCCGACGCGACCCAGATGTCGACGTCGGTCGCGTCGGCGAAGGCCGACACGCGGGCGAGGATGCCGATCAGCAGCGAGACCTGCTGCAGCATCAGAAAGACGGAGACGAGTACGCCGATGAGCGTGCCGAGGCTCTTGAACGGAGCGTCGAAGAGCATGCGTATGGCAAGGCCGGAGAGGCGCATGGGGAGGCCTAAGCGCCGTGAGCGGTCGAAGTCGAGGCGTCGTCAGCCCTCAGGTCGCGGGCGCGCTTCGCCGTGCGCAGCAATCGCACGAGCAAGTACGTGACGAGGAGTGCAGCCAGGAGCGTCGTGACGCCGCTGACCTCAAACGCAACGTCGTTCGGGGCGGCGAAGTCGGGCGAGTCGAAGATCTCCTCCAGCCTCTCCGGCGAGGTGCCCATGGCGAAGAGCACGAGCTTGCACACGTGACCGAACCCGCCGTGGTAGAGGCCGAACATCCCGACGAACGGCACGGCCACGACTGCCACGAAGGGCCAGAGGGTCACGGGCGACGGACGCCAGGCGAAGAGCGCTCCCAGGGCTGCTGCGAAACCCAGCGAAACGACGGCCGGCACGATGACGTGATCGCGCGAGGGGTCGTCGTAGATGTGGGCTCCATAGAGGAAGTGAGCGATGGTCAGCGCCGTCTCCGCAGCGGCTGCGATGACGACCCACGAGACAGCCCTTCGGACCTCCGCTGACGCGGGCAACGCGACGTCCATGGGATTGAAAATAAGCGCGCGCTCACTTATGTCAAGTCGTGCCGCGTTCGACGTGAGGCGTGGCCGATGCGCTATACGTTGACCAGCATCGCGATGACCCGCCCCAAGACGATCTCGGACGACGAAATCCTTTCAGCCGCACGCAAGTTGTTTAGGGCCCATGGCCACGCGGTGTCGACGCGGCAGGTCGCCGAGAGCGCGGGCATCTCAGAGGGCGTGCTGTACCAGCGCTTCGTGAGCAAGGACGAACTGTTCTTCGCTGCGATGGCGCCCAGCGCTCCCGATCTCGAAGAGGTCCTCGGTCCAGAGGAACCGAGCGAGCCGGCGAGGGAGTACGTCAAGCACGTGGTGGTACGGATCTCCGACTACTTCGCCGACGTCTTGCCGCTCGCCTTGCGGCTCATCACGCATCCCTCCTTCGACCCTGGCTCGCTAGGAAGGGCGCAGACGGCACCCGCAAAGCTGCACGAAGGCCTGGTGAAACGGCTGGAATGGTTCGAGAAGCAGAAGAAGATGCGGCGGTCGACCGCGGACGCGACCGCGCAGCTTCTCGTCAGCCTTGCCCACGACTGGGCGCTCGGCAGGGTGATGTCTCCACGGAGTTCGAAGCGCATACGGGAGCTGGAGGCCATGGTCGAAGTGGTGTGGACGGGCACGGCGCCGCGCTCGTAGGGCGCATCGCTCGCGCCGTCAGCCGGCGTCGAAGAAGGCGCCCGTGGGCGACGGCGAGCTCGTGGCGCTCGTGGCGACACTCGGCGACGACCTCGCCGGCCTGCGCGATCGAGCCCTCCTGACGCTCGGCTGGGCGAGCGCGTGCCGGCGCTCGTCGCCCTCGACGTCGCCGACGTCGAGGTCCAGCGGAGGACGTCGGCTTCGATGATGGCGCGAGGTGCGGGTAGGCCCGTGCCCGTGCGCTCCCAAATCAAAAACGTCACGCGCTCGGCTCCGAGTTGAAATGCATCCTACGCTCATCTCGGAGGGGTTGTCGGCAGCGACGGAATTGCGGGCGGACCGGTCGCCGGGTCGCCCCCTTGGCGCTCAGAGAAGAGGAAGAGATGAGGAAAAACCGAACCTTGGGCGTGTCGCTTGTCGCGAGCGCGCCCTTCTTGGCGGCCACTCTCAGCGTTCATTGCGGAAGTGACGACACGGCGGGGCCCGGCGAGCCAGGATGCCGCAGTCGACACCTCGGTCGAAGGTGACGCGGCGCTCGAGACGGGTACACCGGCGGACGCGGCTCCCGATCAAGGGGTAGCCGACGCAGGGGCCGGTGCGGACGCGGCGGCCCCCGGGCTCTCGAAGCTCAATCACATCGTCGTCATCTATCTCGAGAACTGGAGCTTCGACAGCCTCTACGGGGAGTTTCCCGGGGCGGAGGGCGTCTACTCGGATGCCGGATTGGCGGCCGCGAAGCAGATTGACCCGAGCGGGACTCCGTATGCGACCCTGCCGCAGGTCGAGACCGCGCTCATCGAGGCCGGCGCCGGGGCCCTTCCCAACGCGCCATACTCGCTCGACCCGTACATCACCACGAGCACCGTCACGAGCGTCGATCCGGTGCATCGGTTCTATCAGGAGCAGATGCAGATCCACGGCGGCACGATGGACAGCTTCGTGTCGGTGAGCAACGCGCGCGGCCTCGTGATGGGCTACTTCAACACCACCGACCTGCCCCTCGCCACTTTCGCGAAGGACTACACGGTCTGCGACCACTTCTTCCATGCCGCCTTCGGCGGGTCGTTCCTCAATCACATCTGGCTCATCGCGGCGGCGAGCCCGGTCTTCCCCAATGCGCCCGCCGGGGTGGTGGCCCAGCCGATCGACGCCGGCCTCCTGGGCCGCGACGACGCCGGGCTCGCGCAGAAAGACGGATTCGTGACGCCGGACGGGTACGCCGTCAACACGTCGTATTCGGTGAACACGCCGCACCTGCCGACGGCGGACCCGACCCAGCTCGTGCCGAATCAGACCTTGCCCACGATCGGGGATCGACTCTCGGACAAATCGATCGACTGGGCCTGGTACTCGGGCGGATGGAACGCCGCGCTGGGGCAGGCCGCCGCCATTGCCGACGCGGGCCTCGACGCCGGACTCGCGTCCGAGGCGGGGGCCGAGACGAGGGCCAAGATCTTCCAGTATCACCATCAGCCTTTCGTCTACTTCGAGAAGTACAAGGACGGCACGGCCGCCAAGGCCGCGCACCTCAAGGACGAAGACAACTTCCTCGCCGCGATCGACGCCGGCACGCTGCCGCCCGTATCTTTCGTCAAGCCGGCGGGGCTCGAGAACGAGCACCCGAACTACACGGACGTCATCGCCGGCGAGAACCACGCCCTGACGCTGATCCAGAAAATAAAGAACAATGCCGCGCTCTGGGCCGACACGGCGATCGTGATCACGTACGACGAGAACGGCGGCTTCTGGGACCACGTCGCGCCGCCCGCGGTCGACAAGTGGGGCCCGGGCACCCGCGTCCCGACGATCGTGATTTCGCCTTATGCGAAGAAGCACTACGTCGACAAGACGGTCTACGATACGACGTCGATCCTCGCGCTCATCGAGCACCGGTTCGGCCTCGCGCCTCTCGGCACGCGCGACGCGAACGTGGCCGACCTCACGAAGGCGTTCGACTTCACCCAGACTCCCTGACGGTCGCGGGGCCCGCGGATCGAAGCGGGCACACGACCCTCACGAAGAATTCACCCGCCCCGCCGCGCGCGCGTCTAGCGTCTCCTCCGGTGGGGGGCCCGCCCGCGCCGGCCAGGAGCGAAGACGATGAAACGCAGGGCTCTCCTCTCGTCGGTTGGTAGTGGTTGCGCGCTCGCCGGAGCTGTCGCGATGGGCGTGCTCGGGGCAGCTCCCTCGGTGGCGGCGGACGATCACGACGTGGAGCGCGCGGCGGCCCCCGAGGGCGCCATCCGCCACCTTATGGTCATCGATCTCGAGAACGAGAGCTTCGCCACCACCTTCGGTGCGAGCTCGCCAGCGACCTACCTGAACGGGACGCTCCTCAAGCAAGGCGAGCTCGTGACGAACTACTTCGCCACGAGCCACGTGAGCCTCGGGAACTACCTCTCGCAAGTCTCCGGGCAAGAGCCCACCGTCTCGACGAACGACGATTGCATCGACCTCGCCTCGCTCTCGCACCCGCCTCTCGTCGGCGGATTCACCGACGTGGTGCCAGGCACCGACACGACGCAACCTGCGACTTTCCCGGGCCAGGTCGTGGGCGACGGCTGCGTGTATCCGGGGCCCACGACCACGTCGCACGGTGCCCGCACCATCGGCGATCAGCTCGATGCGCGCGGGGACGACGACGGGGATCACCGCCGCCTGCGCTGGCGTTCCTATGCCGAAGACATGGGCGACGATCCTGCGCGGGACTACGGCGTGCCGGATCCCCTCGGCGGAACGGACTGTGCGCACGCTCCCGTGGGCGGCGTCGATCACTCGAACGGCGCCGAGGCGGCCGATCAGTACGCCACCCGGCACAACCCGTTCGTGTACTTCCACTCCGTGATCGACGACGAGGCGCGCTGCGACGCGCACGTCGTTCCGCTCGGCAAGGTGACCGTCGGCTCGGGGGGGGCGCCCGACGCGTTCAGCGGGCACCTCTTCGAGGACCTGCGAGACCCGTGGAAGACGCCCGTCTTCATGTTCATCACGCCCAACCTCTGCGACGACGGGCACGACGCCACGTGCGCCGGCACCAACGTGGAGGGCGGGCACCAGGGGGGCCTCGTCGGCGCCGATCTCTGGCTGAAGCACTGGATGCCGATGATCTTCGCGTCCCCGGCGTACCGGACCGGCCAGCTGCTCGTCGTGCTCACCTTCGACGAGGGCGGCGCCACCGACGCACGCGCCTGCCCGGCGGCGAACCAGGCGGACTGCGGCTCGCCGACGGGACCCAACGTCAGCAACCCGGGGTTCAGCACCCTGCTGGGGCTCTTCGGGGTGCAGACGCCGCCGACGACGACCTTCGTGTATCCGGGAGGCGGGCAGGTCGGCGCGGTGCTGTTCAACGCTCGCCTCATCGAGCCGGGGAGCGTCAATGACAAGGGCTCCTACGACCACTACTCGGCGCTCAGGAGCTACGAGGATCTCCTCGGGGTCCATCGCGGGGGCGACGACGGCCGCGGGCACCTCGGGTACGCGGCGCGCGCCGGGCTCAGCCCTTTCGGGCGCGACGTGTTCAACCGGCGCGACCCACGACATTGAGCGCGGCAAGACGGTGACGACCGGCCGCCAGGCGCGCTCGCCGGGGCCTCGCCGGTTCTCGCGAGAGGCCCGTCACGAAGGAGGTTCCGAGGGGGAAGCACGCATCCTCGCCGGACGTGGCTTGCCGGGCGGCCCTCACGAGTTGCGGCGCCATTCCGGCGCGATCGACCGGGCGCGGCAGGACGAGGCGCGGGGGCTCGGCGCTCTGCCTCAGGCGTTCCTTTTCTTGGCACCGGGCCCAGGCAGGGCCTGAATCTCGCCCATGCCGAGCTGGCCATGCTGCTCACACCGAATCGCGACGGTTACCGGGGCGCCGCAGCCGGCATGCATGATTTGCACGGCGGGCCCGGCGAGATCGGCGACCCAACGATCCTCCATCGACGAAAATGCAACGAGCACGGCTCCGGCGGTTCTTCAACGATCGTTGCTGCTACTGCGGTCAGCAGAGCGCGCATCCTCATCTTGATCATGCAGATCCAGCCGGAGGCAACGGCGTCGGCAATCGGCTGCTTGCGTGCATGCAGTGCAACAGCAAGGAGAAGCGCGAGACGTCCTGGAAAGCGTTCCTGCGCGTCAATTGCGGCGGCGACGATGCGCTGTTCCTCGAACGGAGCGCCAAGATCCGCTCGTGGCTTGACGGCAACGCTTCGACGCCCGCACCGGCTTCCGCGCGCGTCGCGGAGGCGCGCGTCGCGGAGGCGCGCGCCGAGGCGGTGCGCGCAATGGCAACGTATAGGACCGCTTACGAGCGGCTCCGCGCAGCCGTCGTCGCCGAAGGCGACGAGCCGTAGTATGCGCGGGAAATTCGC
>CALFNG010000273.1 GCA_937902985.1 uncultured Myxococcales bacterium | reverse complement strand
GGATACAAGCCCGCTCGGGACGGAGGGACACGCGGGGATCGATGGATCCAAGTGCACGGATCGATCGAACGATCTGCGCGTGTCCCGTGACCCCGAGCGCACAGGGAAGCTCGTAAGGTTCCCCTCCCCCTGAGCCAAGGGGAGGGACTGCGCGAGCTCGCGTGCTCGATCCCGACGACATGCCGTGGGATCCGAGCAAAGACCAGCTCGGGCGATTGTCCTTCGATGTGATTTGCGGATGCCGTTCAGAAGAACGTCACCGCGAAAGGATCTTCCCCCGACACGTTGGCTTCGGCGTGGCCGGCCAAGTCGGTCACGGTGCCGGTCAGGGCGCCGCTGATCGTGCCCGACGCTTTCCGGACATTGCGGGGTAGCCATGGTAGGATGCGCTCCATCCAAGTGGGCCAGTTGCACAGGGGCTGGCAATGGCGCAGCACGTTCGGCGACGTGGAGCTAGAGCTCTACCCCGACTCCGTCGACGCCAAGGCACGCGAAGAGACACTGTCGCAGCTGCGACAGCTGATCTACGACTTCAAGTACCGCGATCCCGAGGCGCGTCGCGTCGTCCTCGAGATCCACGCGGAGCTCAACGGGCTGTCGCGCGACATCGCGCGAAGCCCCGCGTTCGACTTCGATCTGGGCTCGCCCCGCGCCGAGAGGCTCGCCGAGTGGCTACTCCGGGTGGCGGAGGGTGGCAGCCTCGTCGCGCGACCGCGAGCGATCGGGCCGGCCATCGTCCGCATCGACGTCGAACCGGAGTCGGTGCTCGGACCGGAGTCGACCACGACGAAGCACGTCTACACGGTGCTCGTAGTTGACGACACCGGTGCTCCAATCGCCGGCGCGAAGCTGAAGGTCGACATCGCGGGGGCAAAGGAAGACAAGACAACGGGCGGTTCCGGGAAGATCACTATCGAGAGGTCGGACCCCGGCACCGCGAGCGTGACCGTGACCAACCTTGACGCCCTTCGCGACAAGCTCTGGCCGCAGTGGGCCAAGCCGCTCGCCGACAAGGCTCCGCCCGGCAATCGGGTGATCCAAGCCGTGGTCACGCAGCCGCTTGCGCCGCTGAGCGCGCCGGCCGACTGGGTGGTCACCCTCGTCCTGCAACGGCCGCCCATCTGGCGGGTGCGAATGGTGGGGATGGTCTTCGACGCCGACAAGTGCTTCGTCCTGCCGCAGGCTCTCGATGGGATACGATCCGCCGTCGCGATGCATCAGGCGCACCCGGCGGCGAAGGTGCTCATCGTCGGCCACGAGGGCGGCGACGAGGCGACCGGCGGCGTGGACCTCGCGCTCGCACGGGCGAAGATGCTCGCCGCGTACCTCACGAGCAAGCCCGACGACTGGATGTCGTGGTTCGGCCCGGACAAGTCGCAGCGGCAGCGCTGGGGAGTCCGTGAGGTGCAGCTCGTGCTGTCCGCACTCAGCGGTCCGGAAGGCAAGCCGTTCTACGACGGGAGCTCGCCCGGCGTGATGGACGAGAGGACGGCGGCCGCGCTGAAAGCGTTCCAGGCGGCCAACGGATTGGCGGCCGACGGCAAGCCGAACGCGGCCACGCGCAAGGCGCTGGTGACGAAGTACATGGCTATCGAAGACACGTCGCTCGCGACGGGGGTGCAGCCGGTCTCGCACGGCTGCACTGGGCATCAGGACGACACGATCACGCAGGACGGGCTCCAGCCCGACGATCGCAGGCTGGAGGTGCTCTTCTTCGACACGGAGATCAAACCGGCCCCGTCGGGGGACACGTCCGACGGGGGATCGCCCGAGTATCCGGCCTGGCGCGCGAGGCTGGTGCAGACCGTCGACTTCGAGAACCACGGTATCCACGTGCAGATCGTGGACACGCAGAGGCTGCCGTTGCCGCTCGCGACGGTGCACCTCGAGGGCCCCGCGGCGCAGGACACCGTGGCCGACGAGCATGGGTTCGTGACGTTCTGGGGGCTGGTCGCGGGTGAGTACACCGTTTACGGCAAGTCGCGGACGGGCATCCCGCTGCCGCCGACGAAGCTCACCTATCCGACGGCGAAGACGATCGTCGGCGCGAGGGTCGTGAAGGACTCCAAGGAGAGCCCGGCAGCCAAATGAGCCCCCCCGACAGCGTCCCCCCGGATAGCGCTCCCCCGGATAGCGCGGCGCCGGATAGCGCTCCCCCGGATAGCGCTCCCCCGGATAGCGCCCCCCCGGATAGCGCCCCCCCGGATAGCGCCCCCCCGGATAGCGCCCCCCCGGACAGCGCGGCGCCGGACAGCACGCCCCCCGACTCGTCGCCGCCGTCGTCGGCCACGCCCGATTCATCGCAGCCCGACTCGTCCCCCGACTCGTCGCCGCCGTCGTCGGCCCCCCCCGGCTCGACGGAGGACTGCGCCGAGATCCCCGCTGCCGCCCACGCGGTCCTCGAGGCCGACGTCAAGCTGGTGCTTCGTCTCCCCGCCGCGACGGATCCGAGCCAGCCCACCTCCAGGCTGACGCTCACCAACGATGACGCGAGTTACACGAAGTCCCTCACGTACCCGTCCGACGCCCAGCCCAGCGACTCCGACGGGATCGTCGTCATGACCTACGATGGCCTGACCGACGGGCACACTTACTCGCTGCAGTGCGACGACGGCAGTGGCGCGCCCTACTTCCTCTTCCAGGCCCTCGCCTACGAGGAGCTCGTTCCGAAGCTCACCAGGCCCGACGCCTCGTCGTCGTCCGACCCTCCAGCCTCGAGCCCGAGCGCCGACCCGGGGGCGACCTCCTGACGTCGTGGACGAACCGCCATGCCCAACCCCCTCTCCGTCCTCGACGCCCAGAACATCGGCGGCTTCACGAACCTCATCCTCGGGTTCTCGATCTTCGCCAAGCCCATCACGAGCGTGAAGGTGGTCGAGCTCAGGTTCAAGACCGATCACCACGTGATGAAGGACAACAACAGCGACTGGCTGAACACCGGCTCGCTCTTCACGAAGCCTGACTTCACGTACGGCGTCGCGAGCAAACCGATCACGCACACGAAGAACCAGAAGGTCGTCGTCGAAATCCTGCTCGAGGTCTGGCCGGCCGATGCCGACGAGACGAGCGTGACCGTCGAGGGCACCGCGACGTGGGACTCGGCGTTCAAGTTCACGACGCCGACGAAGGTGACGGGCGGGCGGCAGTACATCATGCTGACGTCCAGCAAGGCGCTGCCCGACGCTATCCAGAAGATCACCGGCGACATCGAGTGGACCGTCAACGACGGCAGTACCACGATGAAGGCCGACCGCAGCTGGGGCCACGTGATTTACACGACGTGGGACACGCCCGTGGACGCGCCGGGCGACGAGGCGGGGATCACGCAGAAGCGCATGGAGGCCGCCGTGACGCTGGTCGGCTCGGCCGGCTCCGATCCGCACGCGATCGTGCACGGCATCATGCAGAACTTCCGGAACTATTGGCTGGACCACGACCACATGCCGCCGTGGTACTCGGGACCGACGCCGCCGGCGAACCTCAACTACCCGCGCTATCTCGTCGACCCGAGCATTTCGGCGAACGTCCCCGGCGGGGCGTGGAACATGTTCGACTTCATCAAAGCCTCCGCCGAGTGCCAGGCGATCGTCCGATTCACGCGCGCCGCCATCAAGCAAGTGGGCATCCCGGGCAAGGCCCAGGTGATCGTCGTCTACGCGGACGCCGACACCGCGGCCGCCAAGGAGGGCGACTGGGAGGCCGGCGACGGTGGAATGGACGGCGTGACGCGGATGAAGGGCACGACGGTGTGCGACGTCGCGCTGTTCGACATTCAGCCCACGGCGGTGGGCACCATCATGGACAGGGCCCACGTTGGCCTGAACAACTTCGAGGCATGCCTACGCTTCACGTTCCCGGACCCCGGATCGGGGACTCCGGCCGCGGGGGCGCAGAAGTACTACGCTGGCGGGACGAACGGGGCGGTGTTCGACACGAAGGAACAGGTGATCACCGTCTTCCAGGCGCTGGTCTGGATCTCGTTCCCCGGCACGCCTGCTGGCCGGCCGGTGAGGTTCCGGATCGAAAAGATCGTCAAGAATTGGAACCCTCCACCTCCCCCATGACCTGCGCACCGATCGAAGGAGAGCGATGACGGACGCGGACGACACCCGCCTCGGCGGCTGGCTGGATCTGCTGCGGGCGATCGACGAGACGGGCTATGCCGACGTCCGCGTCGACGACTTGCCGGAGTGGGTTCGCTCGAGCTCGCGGCGGTGGGCGGCGCGCCTCTTCCGCCCGGGGGCGGGGCCTTACGCCCCCGCGCTCGACGTGCGCCACCGCGTGCACCGGGCCCGCCCTGAGACCATCGACGCGCTCCGGCACGACTTCGTCGTCGATCCGTCCCTCCAGATGAGCGTCGTCGAGTCGGGCAGCGTGGTTGTCACTCGCATCCACGGCCCGACGTTCGAGGGCCTGCCCGAGCCCTCGCTGCGGCGAGCCGTCGATCAGGCGTTCGCCGCTGCCATCCGCACGTGGGGCACCTACGCCGATGCGCACGGGGTGCAGCACGCGTACCACTGGGTCTTCGAGTTCCGGGGGCTCGCGGCGTCCGAGACGTTCTCGACGCGACCGGACCTCGAGCCTCCGCGCATGCAGGCGTGGACCGATCGCGTGGACGGCGCGATCGATGGCCCGGACCTCTGCGTCCTTCACTACAAGATCGAGCCGTCGTCGGGGGGACTCAGGCCGTTCGTCGACGATCGGCGGTGGTTCGAGCCGTGAGGCTGTTGCTCGTCGCGCTATGGGTCGCGGCCGCGTGCACGCCGGTGTCTCCGACCTCCAGCGCTCCCTCGCCCGCGCCGGCGGAGGGTGGAACCGCCGAGATCGACGCATCCAAGAACGCACCTCAGGCCTCGGCTCCCGCGGCGCCGTCGGACTCGGGTCCGTGGCCGGACGCCCCGGGCGACACGCCGAGCGACGTGGGGGCGGACACCGAGATGGCGTGCGACCGTTCGACCGACGGCAAGACTGGCCAGTGGTCGCAGATCAAGTTTCACACGAAGACGTGGCGAGAGCTGGTTTCGCGCGTCGACCACGGCAAGGGCGGCGGCGCGGAGCTCGCCTCGAGGATGCGGGCCCAGTGCGAGGCCAGCCACGACAGCGCATGCTGCAAGCGGCGCCAGTAGGCGGACCGGGTGCTCCGGGTGGCGACCCATCGCCTGCGGATCCGCCACCCGGCCAAGACCGCGCACGGTCCCGATCGACGAGACGCCCGCGCGAGACCGTCACGCCTGATCGGCGGCCCGCGCCCCGCGTCCCACCAGTCGCCGATGCCACCCGTCTCGCTGCGCTCGATCTCGCCCGCGAACCGGGACGGGTCGGCGGTGGCGGTGCGCCACACGTCGATGAACGAGGTGACCTGATCGTCTGTGAGCGTCGGATCGTGCAAGTGAGTTCGTACGAGCTCGAGGCCCTTCGCCGGATCGGGCGAGTAGGAAGCCCAAACGCTCCTGCGCGATCAAGGCGCCCCGGAGCGCGGCGCGAGGTCAACATAGTGCCCATCCGACGCCCCACCCGTTCCCGTCACGCTGGAACGCCGACCACGTTCGGCATCTTCCAGCCCGGGAGACCTGCGAATCACCCGAGATCAAACGGGAAATCACCACGCTCGATCCCGCGCGGAGGGGAAATCGAGAC
>CALFNG010000272.1 GCA_937902985.1 uncultured Myxococcales bacterium | reverse complement strand
CCGCCGGCGTGACTATGGGGGCCGCCGGCGTGACTATGGGGGCCGCCGGCGTGACGAGGAGGAGCATGGTCGGCAGCGCCGGCAGCGACAGGACCAGCGCCGCGACAAGGCCTCCGATGACGACCGTGGCCAGCGGTCGCTGCACCTCGGCGCCCGTCCCGCTCGCAAGCGCCGCCGGCACGAAGCCGATCGCCGCGACCAGCGCCGTGCTGAGGATCGCGCGGAGCGAGGCGCTCGCCGCGCGCCGGATGCGCTCGACCGCGGGCAGCGTCTCCGACTGCTCCGCGAGGTGGGTCACCATGACGACGCCGTTCATGACCGATACCCCGCAGAGCGCGATGAAGCCGACACCCGCCGGGATGCTGAACGGCAAGCCCCGCGCGACGAGCGCGGCGGCGCCGCCCGCGATCGCGAAGGGCAGGTTCAGCACGGCCACCATCGCGTAGCGCACGTTCCGGAACGTCATGACCAGCATGATGGCGATGACGCCGAGGGAGACCGGAACGAGCGCCATGAGCCGGCCCTTCGCGCGGTTGAAGTTCTGGAACTGCCCCCCCCACTCGAGGTCGACGCTCCTGGGGATCGCCAGCTTGTTGATGCGGGCCTGGGCGTCGTGGACGAAGCCGACCATGTCGCGCCCGCGGATGTTGGCCTGCACGATGAGGCGCCGGCGCATCTGCTCGCGCCCGATCTGGACGACCGTTCGCTCCTCGACGATGTCGGCCACGAGCGACAGGGGCACGAGCTTGCCCGCGCGCGTCGCGATGGGGAGGCGTGCGAGGTCTTCGGGAGTGCCGATCTGGTCGCCGCCGAGCCGGAGCACCAGATCGAAGACGCGCTCTCCCTCCCGCACCCGGCCCACCGTGGTCCCGGCACGCGTCATCGCCAGCGCGTCGAGCGCGGAGCGCGAAGAGATCCCGAGACGCGCCGCGCGCTCGCGATCGGCCGTCACCAGGATCGAGGGCAACCCGGTCAAGATCTCCATCTTCACGTCGCTCGCCCCCGGCACCTGCACGATCGCTCGCCGGATCTCCTCGGCCGCCGACGTCATCGTGTCGAGGTCGTCCGCGAACACCTTGATCGCCAGGTCGCTCTTGACCCCGCCAATGAGCTCGTTGACCCGCATCTCGATCGGCTGGCTGAACGACAGGATCGTGGCGGGGACGCTCCGGTTCACCCGGTTCGACAGCTCGTTCATCAGCGACTCTGGGGTGAGCCCGCGGCGCCACCGCTCGCGCGGCTTGAGGATGACGAACACGTCGCTCGACTCGGGGCCCGACGGATCCACGGCCCCCTCCGGCCGGCCGATCCGATCGACCACGGTCTCGACCTCCGGCGTCTGCCCGAGCGACAGCTCGGTCTCCTTCGCCAGCGCGACCGCGGTGCTCAGCGACACGCTCGGCGGACGCAGGGCGTCGATGCAGAACGAGCCCTCGAAGATGCGCGGCAAGAACTCCGCGCCCATACGCTGGCCCACGGCTAAGAGCGCGACGGTCACGCCGAAGACGAGCGCCACGGTCGCCTTCGGCCGGGCGAGCGAGAGGCGGAGGGTGGGCGCGTAGAGGCGCGCGACCGTGCGCGAGAGCCAGGGCTCCCTCGGCTCGGGCGCCTTGCCGAACGCCGTGTCGGCCAGCGCGGGCACGACGATCAGCGCATAGAACAGCGCGCCCGCGAGCATGAAGCAGAGCGAGTAGACGACCGGCCGGAACATCTTGCCCTCGACGTCTTCGAGGGTCGCGAGCGGCAAGAACACGAGGAGCACGATGATGACCCCGAAGACCACCGGGCGCGCGACCTCCTCCATCGAGTGCAAGAGGACGCGACGCCGCTCGCGACGGATCGGAGACCCCATGCGTCCGAGCATGTGCTCGACGATGACCACCGCGCCCTCGACGACGATCCCGAAGTCGACCGACCCGAGCGACATCACGTTCCCCGAGTACCCGATGGCGGTGAGGCCCAGGATTCCCGTGAGCATCGCGAAGGGGATCGCGCCCGCCACCAGCAGGCCCGCGCGAATGCTCCCGAGCGTGAGCAAGAGCGTGCCCACGACCAGCAGGGCGCCCTCGGTCAGGTTCTTCGCGACCGTGTGGAGGACGCGGTCGATGAAGTCGGCGCGGTCGTAGTACGGGTCGATCGCCACGCCGGCGGGCAGGTGCGGCGTGAGCTCGGCGATCGCGGTCTTCACCCGCGCGACCACCTCGCGGCTGTTTTCGCCCTTGAGCATGAAGACGCTCGCGCCGACGATCTCGCCGCGCCCGTCGCGGGTCATCGCGCCCTGTCGGGGCGCCGCGCCGGTGTCGACCTCGCCGAGCTGGCCGATTCGGACCGGCGTGCCCTCCTCATCGGTCCTGACGAGCGTCGACGCGATGTCTTCGATCCCGCGGAAGCGCGCGTCCCCGCGCAGCACGACCTGCTCGCCGTTCCTCTCGATGTACCCGCCGCCCGCGGCGACGTTGTCGCGCTCGAGAGCGTCGCGCACCTCCTCGACGGCGATGCCGTGGGCCGCGAGGCGCGGAGGATCGAGGGTGACCTGGTATTGCTTCACGGCCCCGCCGTACCCGACGACCTCGACGACGCCGCGCTGCTGGCGAAGGCGCGGCGCGATCTGCCACTCGACGATCGTGCGAAGCTCCTCGGCCGAGCGCGGCACGGCGCCCGTCGGCTTGAGCTCGAACATGTAGATCTCGCCGAGCGCCGTCGGCACCGGCCCGAGCTCGGGCACGCCGATGTCGGGCGGGATCAGCTCGCGCACGCCGATGAGGCGCTCGTTGGCCTGCGCGCGCGCGAAGTACACGTCGACGTCGTCTTCGAAGACGAGGGTCACGAGCGAGATCCCGAGGCGCGTCGCGCTGCGCGTGAGCTTCAGCCCGGGGATGCCGGCCATGGCCTTCTCGACGGGCTGGGTGATCTGCGTCTCGACCTCGGAGGCCGAGAGCGCGGGCGCGCGGGTGACGACCTGCACTTGCACGTTGGTCATGTCGGGGACGGCGTCGATCGGCATCCGAACGAACGCGAAGGCCCCCGCGACGACGACCCCGGCAGCGAGCATGAGCGCGACGAGGCGGTTCTCGGCGGCCCAGCGGAGGATGCGGCTCATTGGCGTGTGACCTCCCCCCGGAGCAAGAACGCGCCCTCGACGACGATGTTCTCGCCGCGCGCGAGGCCGCTGGCGACGGCGACGATGTCCGTCGTGCGCCGCGCGATGTCCACCGGGCGGACCTCGTAAGAGCCGGGCGTTCGCTCGACGAAGACGACGTCTTCGCCTCCGAGCGGCTGCACCGCCCCGGCGGGGACGAGCAGCTGCGACGCGAGGAGATCGGCCGGGAGGTCGATCGCGGCGCGAACGAAGAGGCCCGGCCGGAGGTCGCCGTCGGGGTTGGGAACGGCGACGCGGGCCCGCACCATGCGGGTGGCGTTGCCCATCTGCGGGTCGAGCTGCGCGACGCGACCGTCGAAGTACCGGCCGGGCATGGCGTCGATGGTGAGTCGAACCGGGGCGCCCGCGCGCACGTAGGGCAGGTCGGCCTCGAAGATCTCGAGGCTCGCGCGCAGTTCGCCGAGATCGGAGACGACGAACGCCGTCTTGTTGGGCTCGAGGAACCCGCCGAGCACCGCGTCACGGCGCACCACGGTGCCGTCGATCGGCGCCGTGAGCTTGTAGGTGCCGGCGCCGGTCACGCTCGTGTCGTTGTCGGGAAGCTCGACGCGGAGCGCCCGCAGCTTGGCCTCGGCCGCGGCGACGTCGGCCTGCGCCTTGGCGGCCTCGCTGCTCGCGACCTCGGCTTCGCGCGCGGTCGTGAGCTGACTCTCGAGCAAGCCCACCTCGCGATCGCGATTCTTGCGCGCGGCGACGGACGCGGCCTTCGCGGTGAGATAGCCGGCCTGGGCCTCGGCGATCGAAGGAACGACGACGGTCGCCAGGACCTGTCCCTTGCGGACCACGTCGCCGACGCGGGCGGCGATCGACGAGACGCGACCTTCGAGGAGCGCGCCGACCTCGGCGTAGTGATCGAGATCGTAGTCGAGCGTCCCGGAGACGCGGACGGTGTGCGCCGGGCCGGACAGTCCGGCGGGCTCCACGCGGATGCCGAGCCGGGCGAGGATGGTGGGGTCGAACGCGACGACGCGAAGCGACGACGCGGCGTCTCCGGGCGAGGCCGACGCCGCGCTCGCCTCTGCTTTGCAAGACATGCCGGCCAGCGCGCACGCGGCGCACCAGAGCAACAGGGCCGCTCGCGCGCTCACGGCAGCACCCCGAGGATCGCGGCGAGATCGCCGTAGGCGCGCCAGCCGCCCTCGACGAGGTCGAGACGCCGGCCGCGCATGAGCGCGAGGTCGCGTCGCGCGTTGAGCACGCGCACGAGCTCGAGCTTGCCCGCGCGGAAGGCCGCGTCGGTCGCCTGGACGAGGCGCTCGGCCGCGGGGATTCCCGTCCGATCGAGGTCCACGACCGCCACGCCGGTGCGCGCGAGCTGTTCGTCGAGCCCCCGGACCACGGCCTCGATCGCGCGCGACACCGCTTCGCGATCGGCGCGCGCGCGGTCCATGGCGGCGGTGGCGCGCGCGATCTCTCCTTCGCCGCGGCGGACGATGGGCAGCGACCACCCGAGGCCTCCGCCGACCCGGACCTGCCCGAACTCGTCCTGACCGCCGGTGACCATGACTTCGAGCGGGGACCAGCGCAGGCCCCGCGCCTTTTCGACCTCGCGGCTCCAGTACGCCTGCTCGCGCTCGTAGGCCTCGACCCGCGGCGTGGCGCCCAGGGCCTGCTCGGCCTGGCGGGCGGCGGGTCCGATGCCGGGCGGGGGGCCTGAGGCCGCGTCGGCCGGGGGATCGCCGATGTCGGGCAGCCCCGTCAGCGCCCGGAGATCGGCCTGCGCCTCCACGAGATCGATCTCGGCTTCCGCGCGAAACTGGGCCTGCCGCGCGAGCTCGGTCTGCGCGAGGCTGCGGTCCACCGCGGTCGCGTCCCCCACCTGCGTTCGCGCCTCGAACCATGTGAGCTCGTCTTCGGCTTGCTCCTCGGCCCGCGACGCCTGCTCGACGCGCGCCCGGGCGACCACAGCGCGTCCGTAGGCTCCGATGGCCGCGCCGCCGGCCCGTCCTTCGGCGGTGGCCTGCTGGCGCTCCCGCCACGAGACGAGCGCGTCGACGGAGCGGATGCGCGCGGACCGCTGGCCGGCGATCTCGATGGGCAGCCCGAGGAGCCCCGTCGCCACCAGGCCGTTGCTAGCCCCGAGTGGGGTCGCCCCGACCCCGTGGTCGGCGTTGAAGTGGAGGATGGGGTTGTCGAACGACGACGTGCGCGCGCCGACGCCTTCGGAGCGCGCGCGCAGCGTCTCGCTCAGGGCCTCCACGGACTCCGGCGCTCGCTCCCGCGAGGCACGCCAGACCACGTCGAGCGTGGGCCACGAGGCCCGCGCCGAGCGAGCCGAGCTCGCCGAACTCGCGAGCAGCGCGCACACGACGGCTCCCTTCACGAACGATCGAACGGAAACACGAATGCAACGAACGGCTCTGCTCTCCACGACGACCTCCTCGGGCACACACGCCCGCCGTCACGCCCGGCGCCACGCGCCGGCACCCCGTCGCCCTGCGGGCGCGGGCTTTCCCAGTTCACGACGTGAGGTGAATCAGGCCGATCGGGGAGGCAGCTCGAGGGCGCGAGAGTGCCCTCGAGCGGGGCGCAGGCCGGTATCGTGAAACAGCCGGACTGCGGTCAACACGTCGCCGGGCGCCATCGCGATGGCGGCGCTCGTGGAGAGGAGGTCTTCGTCGGACCGCTCCGGCGCGGGGGGCACCGAGTCGTCGTCGCTGTCGTCGTCGTAGTCGACGACGGACCAGTCGGCGGGCGTCGGGTCGGAACCCCGCATGCAGACGCAGGCGTCCGCGGGCACGGCGCCCACCGAAGACACTCCGACCTTCGGCGCGGGGAGCACCAGAATGACGAGGAGGAGGGTGAGCCAGCGAATCACGTGCTGCGGTCTATGTCCCCATCAACAGGCGAGCTATACGCCAGGGAACGAAGGCGAGCAACATGATCACGTGGCGAGTCGTCGAAGATGTGGTGTGCGAGCTCGAAGACTTGCAGCGCGCCAAGGTGCTCGACCTCGCGCGGCGCCTCAGGCCGGGGCTCACCCTCGAAGACGTGCGGAACCCGCACGACTTCCCCGAGCTCGACGACCCCGACTGGCAGCACGCCGACGGGATCCTCGTCGGCATCCAGAGCGTGCTCGCGGCCGTGCGGGCGCTTCAGCGCGACACCGACGGCTCCGCTCGCGAGGGCGAGAGCTGAAGGCGAGCGCGATGGCCGGAAAGAACAAACCGAAGAAGGCCGCGCCGGGCCCGTTCGAGGCGCTGCGCGCGCTCAAGGAGGATCTGAAGAAGCGGGATGAAGCGGCCGCGGCGCCTGTGGGCAAGGCGGGCAAGGCGGGCAAGGCGGGCACGGGGAAGAGCGCGGGGCCGTCCACGTTCGCGGCTCGCCCCGTCCCTTCGGCTCCTGCTCGGGACGACGACGACTCGCTCGTCATGCACCGGCTCTTCGCAGGGGTCGAGCCGCTCGACCGCACGCGAGGGCGGCTCCCCAAGCAGCGGATCGATCGATCGCCCGAGGTCGAGCGGTTGCCCGGGCAGCTCGCCGACGCGGCGCGCGCCGAGGCCGAGGCGGTGCACGCGCACCTGCGGAGGCTCGTCGAGGGCGGCCAGCGCTTCGAGGTCGAAGACGACGGCCGGCGCGTCGAGGGCCGGCGGGGCGATCTCCCGCTCGACGCCCTTCGCCGGCTGCGTCGCGGCGCGCTCCCCCTCGACGCGCGGGTCGATCTGCACGGGCTCACCGCGCACCAGGCCCGGGCCCAGCTCGAGGTCTTCTTGCGCACCACGCGAACGCGCGGCGAACGGTGCGTCCTCGTCATTCACGGCAAGGGCGAGCACTCGCCCCACGGCGCGGGCATCCTTCGCGGCGAGATCGCCGCGTGGCTCTCGCAGGGCGCCGCGAGCGAGCACGTCGCCGCGTTCGCGACGGCCGTGTCGAGCGACGGCGGCGAGGGCGCCGTCTACGTGCTCTTGCGGCGATGAGGAGACCGCGGCTCCCATGATCCTGATAGGCCAGTACGACTCGCCGTTCGTCCGCCGCGTGGCTGTCGCCCTGCGCGAATACCCCCTGGACTACGAGCACCGGCCCTGGTCGGTGTGGGCGCAAGCCGACGCGATTGGCCCATGGAACCCGCTCCGCCGTGTCCCCGTGCTCGTGCTCGACGGCGGCGAAGCGCTCCTCGAGAGCGCCGCGATCCTCGACGCGCTCGACGAGCTCGTCGGCCCGGGGCGCGCGCTCATCGCCGCGAGGGGAGCCGAGCGCCGGGCGACGCTCAGGGTCTGCGCCCTCGCGACGGGCCTCGCCGACAAGGCCGTGAGCCTCCTCTACGAGCGCGTCCTGCGACCCGGCGAGGCGCGAAGCGCCGTGTGGATGGAGCGCTGCGCCAGGCAGATCGCCGACGTGCTCGACGTCCTCGAGGCCGACCGCGAGGCGCGCCCCGGCGACTTCTGGTTCGGGCGCCTCACGCACGCCGACGTCGCCGTGGCGTGCGCGCTGCGATTCCTGGGCGAGGCCCACCCGTCCCTCCTCGAGGCGCCGACCTATCCCGCCCTCCGTGCGCATGCGGCGCGCTGCGAAGCGCTGCCCTCGTTCGCGGCGGTCGTCCAGGCGCTCCACGTCGCCGTCTGAGCCACGCTCTTCGACCAAGGCCTCCTCCAACGGATCTGTCCATGCCCATCCCCGATTACATCCGCTCGATCTGGAGAAATCCCCCGCCCGGCCGTCTCATGGGCCCGGGGCACCCGGCCGGCGACTTCCTCGGCGGGCCGGAGTGGCTCCTCGTCGAGGAGTCGCCCGGCCGGCTCGTGGTCGACGTGCCGCTCGTTCCCGCGGTCCGGAACTTCCGCGATCACCTCTTCGGCGGCTTCGCGCCCACGTACATCGATCTCATCGCGCTCCGCACGGTGAGCGCCGGCGAGCGCGGGAGGGCCCACGGGTGGCTCGTCACGCTGAACATGCACGTCGAGTTCTTCGACCCGGTCGAAGGCCCGAGGTTCATGATCGAGAGCACCATCGTGAACCGCCGGGGGCGCACGGTGTTCGTCGAGACGCGGTTCAAGAGCACCGAGGGCAAGCTCTTGCTCTTCGCCACGGTCACGCTGCTCGAGCAGGCCTCGGCGGGAGGCGCCGCCACGGGCGGCTGAGCCTCGAGCGCATGGCGAGGTTCCTCGATCCGCGCGCGCCGGCGCCAGAATGGTTTCTTCGGCTGACGATGGTGCAAGGGAAAGCGCCGCTTGATGCTCGCGCGCGCGACGCGTTCGCCGAGCGCTGTCGAGCACTCTGGCAGGCTCGACATGCCAGACCTCTACCGCGTGGCGTCGAAGCTCCTCAAGAAGGGCGGCACCGCGCCCCGCTGACTGTTCGAGCTCGGCGACCATTTAGGTCGTGCCACCACCATCGAGCCACCCCTTCCGGATCATTTGTAAGCCGCAGCCGTTTGAAGCCGGCGGCTAGTCTTAGACTAGACCAAGCAAAGTCTAGGCGCTCCATGGACTGCCCGGAGGATGGACCGAGAAGATGGGGGTGGCGCGTTCACGGGCGACGCTCCGTTCGCGAAGCTGTATCTCCCGGCAAGCACCGGGTTGCAAGACACCCGAGGTCCGTGCCTGCGGTCCCGCGGGACGCGCGACGCTCAGTTCGCGGCGCCGCAGGTGCGGTCTTGCCGGCAGATCTGGCCCGTGGGGCAAGTTGGATTGCACAGGGCCAGACAGGCCCCCGCCGAGCACGCGTACCCGGGAGAGCAGGGCGGGTTGCATTCCGGACCGGACGGCGGGGCCGTGGCCGCGGGGGGGGCCGCGGCGGGCCGTCCGAGAGCTGGCCACGCGACCGTCCCCGCGAGACCGGGCGACGCGACCCCGGCGAAGGAGCTCCTGTACGCGACCGCACGGATGACCCAGCGGTTGGCGAGGCAGTCCATGGTGTGGACGGGCGGTTCGACCGAAAGGATCCGCGCGTAGTCCCCGCCCATGGCGGCCGTTCGCTCGCGGAGCACCGCTTCGGCGCCCTCGTAGGTTCCCTTCTGCCCGGAGAGCCCGCAGCCGCTCCCGTGCTCGCCGAGGACATCGCCGAGCGGCCTCGCGTCGGGGGGCGCGGGCGCCTTGTCGACTCCCACCGCGCTCGCCTGGGGGCTGAGCGCGGGCATCGGCATCGGCGGGTGGCAGCGGACGACGAGCGCGGCGAGCAACGCAAACCACGCGAACGTGCCCCGTCTCCTCGTGCTCGACATCGATGGCTGCACCGCGAAATCGTTTCCTTCCGCGCCGGTGATACAAGCAAACCGTGACGACCATGGGAAGCTCGCGATACCGGAAAGGCCCGGCGGGCGTTGGGGGGCCTGTCGGCGGCGACGAGGACCAAGAGGCGTGTCGGCGGATGCGGTCGGGCCGGACGGCAAATGAAGGCGCCCCTGGTCGCGGGCTGCGAACGCGCTCGTCGACGGCTGCTGGCGCGTTTGCCGCGGCTGCGTGCGCAGTCGTCGATCGGGGCAACGGCTCTCACCCCCGCCAGGGCGACTTGCCCCGCTTCGGGCCCGAGGCGTCGCCTCCGCGCGCTCGCCGCGGAGCGGGGGCCGTGATGAGGCGTGCGTCGTACGGTCCTTGCTTGATGGCCGATCATGATTCCCGGTGCGCGTGAATGCTCAGCCCTGGTCGCCTTGATCTTCCTCGGTTGTGGCGCGGCCGCAGACGACTACGAACCTGCGACGCCCCCGCCAGCGCCCCCGGCACCCCTGGTCGAGCCGGCCCCTTTGCCGGAACCTTATACGGCTGAGGCCTCATCGGCGGCGCCGCCATCCAGCGCGCCACCGCCGACGTCGGCCCCGCCTCCGCCGCCGCCTCCGCAGAGCAACACGGCTCCGCCGGCACCTCCCCCCGATCCTCCGCAGGGCGTCGCGTCGTCCGAACCGCTGGTCACCTCCTATCCCACGGGCCAGTGGGTCTACCTGTCCGGCCAGGGATGGGTCTGGGTTCCGGCGGGGGCAACGGCGACGGAGATGGAAGGTGTACCCTACACGTACCTCTACACGCCGGCCTACGGCTGGACCTGGTACGTCTCGCCCTGGGGCTGGGGCCCGTATCACTACGGCGTCTGGGCGCGGCACCCGTGGCACCCGGTCGGCCTGCACGGGTACTGGGTCGCCCGCCCGCATGCGGTGATCCGGCTCGGGCCCGGGCGCTACCACCGCCGCTGACGGCTCCGGCCGCGCCCCCCGCCTGCGACTCCTCGTCACCGCCCGCCCAGAGTCCCGTCGGCGACTTGACCTCACCCTATCAACGAGGCCGCGGCGGCCCGGGTGGCTGGTGGATCTTGCCCGAGCCCGGCATCGCGATGCCCGGGTCGCGCGAGTTTTCGCCCGACGTCGCCGGCTGGCGGCGCGAGCGACTCCCCGCGCTGCCCGACACCAAGCTCACGCTCGCCCCCGACTGGCTCTGCGAGATCCACTCGACCAGGACCCGCGGCTACGACATGCGCGTCAAGCGCCCCTTCTACGCCGAGATCGGCGTCGAGTGGCTCTGGTACGTCGACGACGCGGCGCGCGCGCTCACGGTCAGCCGCCTCCAGGGCGGTCACTGGCTCGAGGTGGGCGTCTTCGGCGATCGCGACAAGGTTCGTGCGCCCCCCTTCGACGCCGTCGAGCTCGAGCTCGCGGAGTGGTGGGGCGAGACCGAAACCGAGTGACGAGCCTCGCGCCGAGCGCGGTCGCTCAGTTGCAGGTCACGGCGGCGAGGTCGAGCTTGTAGATGTGCGCCGCGTTCGCCGCGAACATGTCGGTGAACTTCCCGCCGACCACGTCGATCGTGCGGTTCTCGCCGACCACGGCGGCGGTGACGACCTTGGGAAGAGCGGGATGCCGGCGAGGCCGCCGGGTAGTCTTGGCGGTCGTGGCGGTCATGGCCCTCATGGCGATCGGTCGTCTCGTCGGGACCGACGAGAACCCTTGCCGATGGCGACGAGAGCTCGCGTCGATACCGGCGGGCCCGCTCGCCCGTAGCGGCAAGCGCCGCCGTCGTCGGGTGCGAGGCCGCCTGTCGCTGGCGACCAGCACGCATCGACGATGCGTGCCAGAGCCCTCGTCGATGCGTGCCAGAGTCCTCGCCGCCACGTGCGAGCCTGCCTGTCGCTGGCGGCCCGCACCCTCGTCGATGCGTGCCAGAGCCCTCGCTGCCACGTGCAAGCCTGCCTGTCGGCGGCTACGACGAGGCTCGTCGTCGGGTGCGGTCGCGCCCGTCGGCAGCGCAGGCCGAGGCTGTCTCGAGGTGCGAGCGCTGTCGTCGCCAGCTGCGAGCGCGGTCGTCGATCGGGGCAAGGGTTCTCGTCGCCGGCGCACAGGGCCAGCTGGGCCGCCGTCTATTCCCTGACCTATGCACCTACATGATGCGACTTTTTTTTCCAATTCTTCTGACAAAGGGCCTCCTCGCACCGCTCTAGTCAATGACACACCTGTGGCGCGGCTCCGCGCCGCCTCTGGGTGTCTCTGCCTGCGCTCGCACCTACAGGGTGCGAGCTATCGCGATTATTTTTCGGCCGAGGGGCCCGCAGGTTGGCCGGTAGCCATCGAGGCGTCGACGCGGGGCATGCGGCTCCGCGCCTGCGCGCTCGTGCAACGAAACGAAACGAAGGACGGATATCAACATGACCACACTCAATCGAAGCAACAAACCGACCCGCAAAGACCGACTGCGCCTCATCGCCTCGGGAGTGCAAATGCACTTTCCGAGCGGGCAGATCGTCCTCGCGGGTCAAACCTTCAAGCTGCCGACCGATCTGGTGAACTTCATCCAGACGGACGTCACGGTCACCGACGCGGCCGACAAGGCCCACGCCGACTGGCTGGCAGCGGTGCAAGTCCAGACGGACTCGCACCAGAAGGTGAGCCCGGTCCTCCGTGCTCTGAAGCGCCAGGTGCTCGCGCAGTTCGGCGACAACCAGGATGCGACGAGCACGCTGGCCGATTTCGGCTTTGCGCCCACCAAGGTCACTGCGATCACCGCAGTGGCCAAGGTGGCGTCCGTCGAAAAGACCCGTGCGACGCGCGTCGCGCGCCACACGATGGGCTCGAAGCAGAAGAAGCTGGTGACGGGAACGGTCGCTCCGACCGCGCCCCCGCCCGCGACTCCTGCGCCGACGCCCGCACCGAGCCCCGTCGCGAGCGCCCCCAGCGCCGGGGTCGCGACCGCCGGGACGGCACCGCACACGAGCTAGCTCGCGCTGAGGTGAACTGACAACCAGGGAACGGGGAACCTCGCCGGAATGGGCGGGCTTCCCCGTTCCCGCGTTAATCCGCCAGCGCGATCGTGAGGCGCGGGTCGCGCCGCGATACGCTCGGACGCTTGCCGGCGCTCCCCGGCCCGTGCAGGCTTGTCAGCCATCTGCAGGGCGGTCACTGGCTCGAGGTGGGCGTCTTCGGCGATCGCGACAAGGTTCGTGCGCCCCCCTTCGACGCCGTCGAGCTCGAGCTCGCGGAGTGGTGGGGCGAGACCGAAACCGAGTGACGAGCCTCGCGCCGAGCGCGGTCGCTCAGTTGCAGGTCACGGCGGCGAGGTCGAGCTTGTAGATGTGC
>CALFNG010000271.1 GCA_937902985.1 uncultured Myxococcales bacterium | reverse complement strand
CCCGCTCCGACGGAGGTCGGAAGCGCCGCCTCCGGGCTTTGGGAAAAGCGCAGGCCGAAGCATGGCCCCTCGCCTGGGGCGTTCCCGCGCAGCGGGCTACGGCGACGGCGGGCGCTTCCTCGGCCGTCCCGGCCTGCGGTCGCCGGTGCCGGGAGGCTCGAACAGGGCGATGGCGGGAACCCCGAGAGCGCGGGCGACCTTGACCAGGCTGCGGATCGTCAGGTTCGTGCCGCGCTCGATCCGCTGCACGGACTGCGGCTCCATCCGGAGCCGGTCGGCCAGGTCCTGCTGCGTCCAGCCGTGCTTGCGCCGGATCTCGGCCACGCGCGCGCCGATGTCGGCGATGACCTTGTCGGCCTTGTCCACCGCCCCGACGGTCGCCGGACTTGACCGCCATAAACACAACGTGATGTGGTTGCGTTTATGGGCCGGGCGTGGAGGTCAGTCTGCGCCGCGCCTGCGCTTCGGGCGCGGCGGCGCAGGCACGAGCTCGTTCACGGTGACGCCGAGCAGGTTCGCGATGCGCGTCAGCGTCTTGATCGTGACGTTCTGGCCGTACTCGATGCGCTGGTAGTTCTTCGTCGCGCAGCGCAGCTGCTCGGCCATCTCGTCCTGCGTGATGCCATTCGCGCGGCGAATCTCGGCGATGCGCTTCGCAACGCGCCGGACGGCTGCTTCGGGACGGTCGGACACACGCCGAGCGTGCAGCCCGTTGCCCCGGCGCTTGAACCATCATAAAGGGTGGTGTGACTCGGACCCCCATCCATGATGGCCCTCGCAAATGCGGGCCTTCGACGCAGGAGACGAAAAAATGCGATCGGAAATTGCGACGGTGGCGTGGAGGATGGCCGGGTGCGCCGTCCTCCCGCTCTTGGCGGCCTGCTCCGGCGGCGGCTCGGGCGGCGCAGGCACCACGGACAGCACGGATTCCGGCGGCGCGAGCTCCGGTAGCAGCTCGGGTGGTTCAGGCAGCAGCTCCGGCGGCGCGACGGGGGCCGCACCAGTGTGCCCCATGGGCGCCACCACGCTCAAAATAGTCGGCGGATCGCGCCCCGTGAACATTAGCGGCGTTGACGGGACCGGAGTGATCTCGCCTTCCAACTACGAATTCAGCGTCAATGGCGGTTCACAAGGCGTTGTGACGACGAATTTCATTGATCCCGGCAATGCTGCGAACCTCAAGACCGGCGACGATCTGACCGTCGGAACAGGCGGTGTGGCGTTCCGCACGGTTGTGCAAGGGGGCGCGGGCAGCCCAGTATCTGAAACGCTGGATAACGGATCAAAGGTCCATGTTCAGCACATGGACACGACGGCAGGCACCGCCGCGCAGGGAACGACGGTCAATGCGGCAACCGTAACCTGGGAAGGCACTGTGAACGGCGACCCCAGGTCCGGCTGCGAAACCTACGTCAAAGGAATGTGAAAGCCTTGTTGGCTTCGCGCCGGGTTTTTCCGGCTCGTTCGCCAAAACGGGACGCGCGGACGAGCCCGAAAAACCCGGCGCCCGCGTGCAAGGCGGGGCCGGGGAAAATGGCGGCAGTAGCGCCGCTCAAGAATGCCGTGTGAGAGTGCGCTTCCCCTGCACGCCTTCGTGCAACCGGAGCGGGGTTGCGGCGTGCAGGGGGCGCGTGCGCAGCGTCAGGCGGCTTGCGCTGCGGGCCTCATCTCGCTCGGGCCGCGCAGGAAGGCCGGAAGCCAGCTTCTGCCCGCGAGGCGTTCCTCGGCGTGCGCTGCCATGGCGTCCTTCTTCAGGCGGGCGAGGTTCTCGGCGGCGCTGACCGACACCCCTTCGGCTACGGCCTTGAGGATCAGCGGCTTGGAAACGCGGCCAAGGTAACTGGCCTTCGTGGGCTGCCACCACTGCGCCATGTCGAGGCCGAGGGCTTGCGCCAGTTCATCCGCGTGGGCGAGGCGCGGGCAGTCATGACGATCCTGCTTGCCGCGCACGGCATCGAGGCTCCCTGCCGCACAGACGGCGATCAGACCGGTGACGGTTGCCGTATCCTGCGTGAGCAGCCAGCCGAACAGGTCGGCGGCTTCGGCGGGAAGCCGCTCCTTCCATGCGGACACTTGGGCTCTGAGTGCCGTTGCTGCGCTGCTCTCCGCGATCCGCTCGGCGCTGGATCGGAGATCGCGGCTCTTGATATCGACGGTGAGACAGGATTCCCGCCTCCCCACTGCCCGGTAGAACAACGGCAGCGTGAGGGCGTGCGCCACGGTTGCGAGCGCAACGCGGTGGTCATCCGCCAGCAGCTTCCTGAGCGCCGCCGTCCGCTGCGCCGTCAGGTCTTCGACCAGCCGCGCGGGGAACGCTGCGGCGGGATCGGAGGACGCCGCACGGTCTGTGCCTTGCTCGCAAACCTCGTCGTCACCCTCCCGCATGATGGCATAGGTCTTCTTGTCTTCGGGGCGGATCAGGCCGCGCTCGACTTCGATCCCGCCGCCATAGCCGATGCTGACGATGGCTCCCGCCTGCGCGATGTCCTGCGCCTCCCACACGGCTTCACGCTCGGACAGCAGATCGATCTTCTCCGACAGCGCTTCCATCTGCTCCGCGATCTCGTCTTCCGGGTCGTCGCCATGCTCTTCCGCCAACGCATCGTACTGCGCCGCCAGTGCGCTGACTTCGTCCTCGCGCTCGGGTGAAAGGGGAAGACGCTCCGCATGTACGCGCCCGAAGCCTTGCAAGGCGTAGCGGTCAAGGCGCAGCGCGATCTCCACCCACTTCCACCCTTCGGCGCGAATCGCCGCGGCTTCCGTTTCCAACCGTTCGTCTACAAGCCGGTCAAGCAACGCGGCATCGGTGAGGTAGCCCTCGTGGTCCGGCTGAAACAGGTCGCGCACGATGGCCCCGCCTGCTTCCCTGTAGACATCCAGTCCCACGAGGCTCACGCGCTTGTCGTCGGCGCTCACATGCGCCGCCGTCAACGCCTTGCGGATGGCGGCGGGGCTGCGGTTGTACTGCGCGAGGTCGGTCCAGACGGCTTCCTGCGCCGCGTGGTCGTCGCTGACGGTGAACGCCATGAGTTGGTCGAGCGTCATCTCGTCTTCGCGGTAGGCCGCGAACAGGCGCGCGCTGACCCCGGCAAGCTTCAGCCTCTGGCGCACGGTCGCAGCCGTGGTGCCGAAGCGGGCTGCGATGTCCTCCGGGCCTTTGCCGGTTTCGGCCAAGGCGCGGAACGCTTCAAACTGGTCGGCGGGATGCATCGGCATCCGCATGACGTTCTCCGCGAGGCTGATCTCGCCCGCGTCTTCGTCGCCCAGTACGTGGCACGCGATGGGCGTCTTGGCGGTGAGCGTCTTCTTCTTCAGGAGAAGCTTGAGCGCTCCGAGACGGCGGCCCCCGGCCACGACCTCGAACTTGTTGCCCGCTCCTTCGCGTACCTGAAGGTTTTGCAGCAGGCCGTGCGCCTTGATGCTGGCCGCGAGTTCCTCGATTCCGGCGTTCGCGCCGGTCCTGCGAACGTTGGCGGGGGAGGGAACAAGCTTGTTCAAGGGGATCATTTCGATATGCATAAGAAGTCCTTTCAATAGGGTTTGGGTTGTTCAGCGCAGCGCTGCGCTGCAACCCTGCCCGTCGGCGAGACCGGGGTAGCAAGCGGCAAGGGCGGCGCGGCGGAGGGGAATCACCCGGCCTGCACGGAGCTGCCAAGCGCAGGAAGGCCGGGGATACCGCCGCGCCGTTCATCTCGACCCTTGGCCCGCGCGCGAGGGCGGAGCCCTTAGCTCTCTTGCTTGAGGAAACACGGGCGCGCAGCGGCCGCAAAGAGACGCGCGGAGCCCGAGCTTAGGCCGGTGGCTCCGGGTCGGGAGACTTACGGGTCAGGATGACCTCATAACCTTGCCGCTTGACCGGCGGTCCGGCAATAAGCGCCAATCTAACGAGCCTTACCCGGTAAAGGTCTGCGTGATCGGGACCGTGTTTGAAAGCGACTTCATCTCCAAGACGCGGCAGGACGGGCACGTTAACGTGCTCGACCCTGGCCTCATGGTCGAAAAAGAAGGTGACCTTCATCCCGGCAGGTGAACAGGCAGCGGCATGTTCGTCAACGGCACGGGCTCAGACAGCCGCAGGACCGACGCGGCGGCGGGACGTCAGCTCGCGGCAATGAAGCGAGAGCGCACGCGGGATCGCGGCCAGGGAAGGGACGGGAACGAGGACATGCAGCGACCAGGCAGAGTTTCCTTTACGCCATGAAGTGCGCCAGCTTGCCGTGCTCCTTGCAGTTGACGCATTCCGCGTAGCTGTTTTGATCCCATTCCATGTCGCCATGCTCGACCTCGGCGCCGTCATCGGTGACGGTCGCCATCGTGATTACGGCGAATCGGAATGTGTCTTCGTTCCCGCAGGCGGGGCATCGGACGTCCTCAAGGCAGTTCGTGTTGGTCATATCGGTAATCTCCTAATGTCACGTCATGTTGAAAAAGCGGGAGCGCCGGCGGCGCCCCCGCCAGCGCCTAGTATTCGCCAGGCAGCAGGAACGTCGTCACGCTGCGGTCGGCCTCCGTGATGATCCAGAGGCAGTTGTCGCCGAAGCCCTTGCAGGGTTTCGCCGGGTCCAGCGGATACGCCGACAGGATGCGACTTCCGAAGGTGACCGCGTCGTTGTTCGTCGCGGCATCTTCGCGATCGACGCTGCCCCAGTCCCCGCGAACGTGCTTCGCAAGGCACGCAAGCCGGTGCTCATGGCCACAGGCGTCCAGTGCGCCGGGGGTTGCGACAATGTTTCCGAGGCGGAATAATGGCGGTTTGGAAGTAGGTTTGCTGGTCGTGTCGTTGCTCATGGTCGTGTCTCCTTCGGTTGGTTGAAGCCCCATTCCCTGGGGCTTTCGCGGCCCGGCCAACCCGGAGGAAGCGCGCGTCATAGGTTTTTGGGGGGACCGCGCCGAAGGCGTGGGGGAGCCAAACCGGAGGGCAAACCGTCATTGACGCCAGCGGGGCCACCCGGGTTAGGGACAGCGGAAAAAGCCCCATGGGATGGGCTGCCCCCTAAGGCACGGCCAGCTCGCCGCACGCACGCAGCCCGGCAACCAGGCCGACGAAGCGCTACTTCCGCTCGAAGCCGGTGAAGATCAGCGCCACGACATGCTCGCCCTTCGCGTTCGTCTTGTAGGCCACGCGGGCTCCGGCGACGCCTCGCGCTTTCGCCAGCTCGTCGATCGCGTTCATGAGCGCGCGGGTGCCGAGGTTGGGCTGCTCGTCCTGGTGCGGGTTGCGCGGGGGGCGGGTGTTGTCCGGCATCGCCTGAGGATACTGAACGCGTGAACCGTGTGCAGCCCCGGCTCCGGCCCAGCTTGGCGGCCACGTTACGTATGGCGCATATTATCTAACGGGGCTCGTTGACGGACAGCGATCGAGCTCGCATGGTTCTGCCAGATGCCGAAAGGGCCCAAAATGACCGATGTCGAATACGTGACCATGCCTGTCCCGAAGCACCTTCTTCCCGCCGTGATGGCCTTCGTCGCGGGCCGCATGGGCGAGCAGGAGGAACCGGAGCAACATACGCAAGCGGCGGAACCAGCAGCTCAAGGCACGGAAATCAAACAGGAACTTGTCGTGCGAATGTGGAACGAGTCGGGCTCCGCGATGCGAAAGGCCCTGAAGGCCCTGGCGGCGCACCCCGGCAGCCCCGTCGCGTCGACCGACCTCTCCACGGCGGTGTTCGGCACGCCCAAGGGCCGCCAACTCTCGGGCGTGATGGGCGCGTTCGGCCATCGCTGCTCCGGCCGCTACGCGGGCGCGAAGCCGTTTTCCGTCGAATGGAACGTGCTCAAGTACCGCTGGGAGTACACGATGACGCCGCAGGTCGCGAAGTGGATTCGCGACGCTCTAGCCGCCGCCGATCGGCAGCGTCGCCTGGACGCCGCGCCCGCCTGACCGCGCAGCCCTTCCCCGGAGGGGCGAACGCTCGCGACCACACAGCTGCCCGCGCCGGGCGGTAGCATCGGAGCAATGGCGAAACAGAGCGACAAGGACGAGATCTTCAAAGCGTTCGCGCGCGAGCTGGTGAAGATCGCCACGACGCGCGAGCACGATCGCCTTGAAGCGCACCTGAAGCAGATCGCGAACGACGTCGGCTTCAAGACCAAGGTGAAGTTTGCGGACAAGACGCGCCCCGACGTGCTGCGCACCAAAGGGCCCGATCGCGGGACGCTGCTCATCGCGGACGCGAAGGTCATCCCGCACGATGTGCCGGACAATGCGACGACGAGCGCTCAGATCGCAGGATACATCGCGTCCTTCGCGAAGGAGCCTCGATACACCAGCGCCATCCTGGCCATCGCGACGAATGACAAGAACTCCGCGAAGGATTGGGGCGTCGCGCTCGCAAAATGGGTGCGCCAGGCCGGTCTGCGCCCCAGCAAGTTCGAGATTCACTTCACTCCGAGCGATATCTGGACCGTTATCGGTGGCGTCTATCGCTGAAGCGTGGGGGCGATACGCCTAAAACGCTCCGTAGCTCACTGCTGGGTTCCGTCGCCGCTGGCGGCGAGCGCATCAGCCAATCCCTCCAAGGCTGCGATCTTGACACCGTTGTCGGCGCTTAGCGCGGGCACGCCTTCAATCGCGACAAGCCCGTCGCGACGGTCGTGCTCGATGCTGGCATACACGGCGAGACGATTGAAAGCGTCGAAGATCTCATTTTCGTCGAAGAAGCGCTCTGCATCGGGCATCTCGCGCGCGAGAATCGCCATAACCACAAGCACGAGCGCCTCCGCCTCCTTCTCCGCGACGGCATCCTGCGCATAGCGCTCCAGATCTTCGACCAGGCGCTCCAGTGTGCGCGGATGCAGCGACTCCAGCCACGGCCCGAGCACGAATTGACAATTCTTGAGATCGGCGCGGGAAAATATGGCACGCGCGCTGCTGATCCAGCTCGGAGGGCGGCCGCGACGCAGCGGCGGTGGTGATGATGGTGGCGATGGGGCGTCGTTCATGGGGCCATGCATAGAGAGTGATACTCGAAATGGCAATCATGATTGAATGGTTGTGTGTGATGTTCTTGCCACATTGACCTGTTGTCTCGAGCCCCGTATCTTCTGCTGGATAAAAGACGTTATCCAGCACGAGAACGCAGCGCGTTCGGGCAGGAGTTTGGAGAGTCGGTGTCACGTACGGGTGAAGGCGTGCACCGGAGAAGGCGTAGAGCAAGGCTCCGCATACTTATTCAGCGTGTTTGAGAATAATGAGCAAGTTGCAGATGCCGAAGCGGAGAGGCCGATTAACGAATAACGGATGGGCCTGCATTCTTGCTGACAGAGCGCACGGAACCACTTGTGGCTCCCATCTGGTCATCAGCGTGACTGCCGTTCTGTCTCGATATAGATGGATCCACTGCTTCGTGCGACTTTGCTTTCACCGCATCGGGAATGGCTGCGGGTTCTGGCACTGCACGCGCATTCACCTGCTTGGAAAGAAGGATAGGCGCATCGCCGCGATCAACAGCATCCGATGACATGTCTACACGCAGACCTGCTGCTCGCAGGTCGCCCGCGATCAGATCAGCAGCTTCTTTGGCATTCGCCGCTTTATCGTGCATATCTCTACCGCTGTTCATTTCCTGCAATGCGGCTCTTGCGGCCCTTGGGTCAGCTTCTATTTCCGCCTGAAGATCTTGCTTGGCCGCCTCGCGGACCCGATCATCAATATGATTTCCGTTGTTTGGATCTTTGATCGTCAATTGCAAAGCGTCAGCCGCTATATTCTTTGCGGTGGTGTCGTTGTCTCTTTGCGGTACTTCGACCATATATATACTCCATTAGTTGAACAGTTGCGGACTGATCCTATAACACTAGGCTACCATTCACCCACTTCAAGTGGCAATGGACGATATATGAAGAATTTATTACAAGTCTCCAGAGCCTTTATGGCTAAGTACTCTGCCGTTTCCTTAGCGTAGTAGCGATTGACCTCGCGGGCGTGGCTCTCTATCTTCCTTCCGATAAAGGACGTTATCGGAAGGAATGCGCGGCCTTCAGCGGCGAGTTTGGAACGGTTCCAGAGTTGAGGGGGTCTTGTAGGTGTTACCAGACTTTGGTATAGTGACCGTCAAGTAACTTATTGGGGGAATGGATATGGCCAAGAACACTAGCTTCGTCGTCGGCGAGCACTTCGAGAGCTTCATCGCCCAGGAAGTAGCAAGCGGACGTTACGGCAATGCGAGCGACGTCATGCGCGCGGCGCTTCGGCGGCTCGAAGAAGAGGAGCAGGAACGCCAGGCCATCCGCGCGGCGCTCATCGAGGGCGAGAACAGCGGCCTGGCGGAGAACTACTCGATCGACGCGCTGATGGCGGAGCTTCGCGGTACTGGCGCGTGAAGCGGTTCCGGCTCTCCAAAGCCGCCGAGAACGACCTGCGCCGGATTTGGCGCAAGGGCATGGAAGACTGGGGCGAGGCGCAGGCGGAGGTCTACCTGCGCGCGCTCGATGCCTGCTTCCACCTGCTCGGTGAGCACCCCGGAATGGGCCACCCCTCCCCTGAAATCCGCGAGGGTTACCACTCCTTCCCCAAGGGAGAGCATCACATCTACTACCGCCCCGACGGGGCCGAAATCTTCATCGCGCGCATCCGCGCGCAGCGGATGCTCCCTCCAAAACTCACCCGTGGCGAAGGGGGCGCACCGTCATGACCGATGAGGGCGCATCGGCGGCGATCACGCTCTGGACGGAGTCGGCGCTCGCTGCAAGAGCCCCCTCCCCGGCCCTCGTCGCCTGGTCGGGCGAGCGCGCGGCGTCCCGGACAATCGAGTTTCTGACGGCGGGCATCCACAACCCGCACACGCGCCGGGCCTACCACCGCGCCGCGAGGCGGTTCCTCGCCTGGTGCAACGCGCGCAGGGTTACGCTCGCGGAGGTGCGGAGCCCCGACGTCGCCGGGTACATTCAGGAGCTGGGTGAGACGCTCGCGCCCCTCTCGGTCAAGCAGCATCTGGCGGCGCTCAAGCACTGGTTCGACTGGCTCGTGACCGGCCACGTGCTCGAGGTGAACCCGGCCCATGCCGTGCGCGGGCCGCGCTATAGCCAAAACATCGGCAAGACGCCGGTGCTCGAGAAGGACGAAGCGAGGGCCCTGCTCGACTCCATCGACAACGAGCTGAAATGCATCCGCGAGGCCGACGAAAAAGCGGCGGCGGAGGCGCTGCCGACATCGCTCGTGCAGGCAGCGCGGCGGGTCCGGGAACAAGAGCGACGGGACCACCGGAGGCTCATCGCCTTGCGCGACAAGGCGCTGATCGCGGTGATGCTGTTCTCCTGGGCGCGCATCGGGGCGCTCGTCGCGATGAAGCGGCGCGACTACCGGGGCGCGGGCACCACGCGCGCGACGCTGCTGCTCCATGAAAAGAACGGCCGGGATCACATCGTGCCCGCCCACCACCTCGCGGCCGAGTACCTCGACGCCTACATCGCGATGGCGGGTCTGGGCGAGAAGCCGGATGCACCGCTCTGGCAGAACGCGCCGGGACACAGCCGGACGCTCTCGGGCCTGGCGCTCTCCGAGCGCGGCGCGCTGGGCATCGTGAAGCGCCGCTGCAGGGCCGCAGGCCTGCCCTCAGACATCTGCAACCACTCGTTCCGCGCCACCGGCATCACACTGCACCAGGACGCCAAGGGCGACATGGAAGCTGCGCGCCAGCTCGCGGGCCATGCGAACATCAAGACCACGCAGCTCTATAACCGCTCCGGAGACAAGAGGCAGAAGGCCGAAGTGGAAAGGGTGCAGCTTTAGAGGGACCCCAAGGAGGCTCCAGGTGACCAGAGAGTCCGAGAGAACCGCGCAAAAACCATTCTGGTTCCGGCTTGTTACGCGAGTCAGCGGTGTCGCCGTGACAACAGACAACCCCTCGACACTGAAGTATCCAGGCGAAGATCGTATATCGATCCAATTCCGGCAACCACTGGAGTCGGAACTCCCCGAAGAGACCAGGAACCATCCGCAGTACGAAACCCCTGCCATCTTTGACTGCGTGGGGACGGCGACGATGCGTCACACGGTTCCGAGGAAGGTTTGCAAGGCGTTACTCGAAAATGAAATAAAGTTGGAATGGATTCCGCAGATCGAAGACCACATTTGGGACGTTCCCGAGGAGCTGAAGCCCTCGCTCGACCCATTCGTGAGGAGCATTCACGAAAAACTAACCGAGGCGCTCCATGCCACGTACACAATCCTGCGCTGGCGGCACGCTCTCGGAGGCACGGTGAAGCCATTTTCCTCGGCGCGTCTTGAGTGGTCACGCACTGGTCGCAAGTGGACCGAGCTGCCCGGCCCCTTCACGCCGGTGTGGATTGATTGGAACTTTCGCAAATTGTCGTTCAGCTCGAACGAGGCGGACGAGGCGAAGGTCTTCTTGCGGAACGGGACGCAAGAACCTGTCGCGCACGAATTGTTTCGGGAAGCGTGGGACCAGTGTGCTGAGAGCCCCCGTGCGGCCCTCGTCATCGGAATGGCGGCCGCCGAGATCGGCGTTAAGGACTTCATTGCCCAGCGTGTTCCAGACGCCGCTTGGCTGATGAAAGAAGCCGCCGCACAAGATTGGATCAAGCTCCTCAGCGACTATCTGCCCACCTTGCTGGGGGAAGCTCCGCTGCGATTCGTGTCCGGAATGGATGAGCGGCGGACTCACAAGGACCCGGTGATCCGCAGCCTCAGGAATGGCGTGACCCTCCGAAATGGCGTGGTTCATCGCGCAGACCAGCAGCCCCCCTCACAGAAGGATGTCCGGAACGTGTTGCTCGCCGTTCGGGATGTCCTATATCTCCTCGATTACTATGCGTCGCACAAGTGGGCACGAGATTGGATTAGCAGAAAGGCTCAAGAAGCGTGGCAGGACGATGTTCATATCGCAAAGTAAGAAGATGAATTGATGGTTTTTGCGGGGATATGCAGAAAACACCAACATGGCGACGATGAGTCGGCTCTGCGCTACATCAGTCTGTGACGGGTCGGGAAGACTGTCGGCGTCAGGTACACGACCTCTCCTTCCCTCGCGGGAAGCGTACCGAAAAAGACGCAGAGCGTTGAATTGAGGTTCATAATGGCATCCCAGATTGCATCTTCGTCTAAAAACTCGGGGTCGGCGACCAGGTCTGGCCTCTCGTACTGCAGAAGAGCCCGAAGGAGCGGCACAAGAAGCTTGTCCGTGGAGTCTTGCCAACCGTAGCTGACATACATGGCCACTGCATCATAGAGGCGATCACGTTGCCTCTGCGAGAGTTGCTCAAGCCATGGAAGCAGTGGCCACTGCATTGCTTCGAGCGAACAATGGGCCGTGAACATGGCCAGCTCCGTCACGAACGTACGCGGGCGCCCACGTTGTGGAACGTAAGATTTCGAGGGCGGGTCATCCGCGTGGTGCGCAGTCATTGTTCTTGCAACTATACAATTAAAATAATTCGCAACAAGTTAACACATATAACAATTTCCCGTCAACGCTGGATAGCGCATCACCAATCTCTTCAGACGCCTGCTGGTGAGCTTTCGGTCGACTTAGGAAGATGCTGCGAAACAAGCTCAAGGCCCTATATGAGGCATTCCACGGTCCGGTCGAATAGCTTTCACCTTTTGTTTCGTACCGATCCAGGCTTAACGTGCTGTATATTCCGTTTCGTGAGGCGACCCCTCATAACGTCGGCGAGCGTTGGCGATGGGACGCCCTGCCCCTTCGGAGCAACCATGGCTCGCAGGGATGCGTCGGATCATCTCGATGAAGATGACCTCGTTACGAAGCGTATTGTTGACGTTGGTCATGCGTGTCGATGCTCACGATGGGCACGAACGACGTCGGCGTCCGAGAAGGAGCGTGGATCACCGGAGCGGCCAGTGATCTGCTCGACCTCGTGTCCCTTGCCCGCGATCACGATCACATCGTCGGGACCAGCGCTGTCGATTGCACGGGCGATCGCCGCCGCGCGGTCCAGTTCGATTTCGACGCGCCGATGATCGACGAGCCCGGCCCGGATGGCTCGCGCAATCTCCAAAGGGTCCTCGTCGCGCGGGTTGTCGCTGGTAAGCAGCACACGATCGGCCATCCGTGCCGCAACGCCCATCGGCGTCCGCTTCGCTCGGTCGCGGTTCCCGCCCGCGCCAAAAACAACGATCACGTCGCCGTGGCAGAGGCTGCGTGCCGTGCCCAACGTGCGTGCAAGCGCATCGGGGGTGTGGGCGTAGTCGACGACCACGCGCGGTGAGTCCAGGACGACCTCGAAGCGACCGGCCGGTATGGGGGCCTCCGCGATGGCCGTGGCTGCAGCGCCTGGCGGCACTCCGGCGGCAACCGCACCTAGCCAGGCAGCCAGGGCGTTCTCCGCGAAGACTTCCCCGATGCCGCGAGTTTCCAGCGTACAAGGCGCATCGGCAAGCGAGCTATCGAGCTCGATGCGCGTTCCACCCCAGTGAACGTTTACGGTCTTGGCCCGAGCGTCAAGCGCGCACGTGGCGGCTCCCCGACTAGGAACGCCATACCAGAGTATTCGCACTCCTTTTGGTACGACTTCGGCGACGAGCTGGCATGATTCGTCGCAGCCGTTGAGCACCGCCGTACCATCCTGGGGGAGCTGAACGAAGAGTTGCGCCTTGCTTGCAAGATAGTGCTCGAAAGTACCTTTCGCGTTGAGGTGGTCGTGCGTGAGCTTCGTAACGACGCCGACGACGCAAGGCC
>CALFNG010000270.1 GCA_937902985.1 uncultured Myxococcales bacterium | reverse complement strand
GCTCCTCCCGGGCTGTCCACGGAAGCGGGGGATCTTCATCCGCCGTCACGCCCCCCGGGTGGCCGTATCTGCCGTCGCGAGAGGCTCGGTGGTCTCCTCAAGTTCTACGAACGAAAGGCCGCGTAGAACCGGGGCGGATCCCCCGTGGGACACTACGAGCAAGAGTTCCGCAACAGGCCTGGCGTTCCTCGGTCAGTGGGCAAGCGAACGCTTCAGCTGCCTCTCGTGACGACGTTCGCCATCGATGTGCCTGACGGGGCCACGATCCACGGAATCGCGTTCGATGTGGAGCGCAACGCCGATAGCGGTCTCGCTGCCGACGACACCATCCAGATCGTCCGGAATGGAGCCGTCGCGGGCGCCAACCGCGCCAAGGCCGGCGCGTGGCCCACGACGCTGACCGACGCGACCTATGGCGGGCCGGACGACACGTGGGGCCTCGCCTGGACCCCCGCCGATGTGCGGGCGGGAACCTTCGGCCTCTCCGTGGCGCCCCGGTACGTCGACACCGCCGGCAACGATCGCGCGCACGTCGATGCGGTGCGCGCGACGGTCTTCTACACCGTCGATTGCGATTGAGGGGCCGGACTCCGGCGTGCCCCGCGCGCCGATCGCGGCGGGAGGCCGGGGGGTCGGGCATCTCGCTGACGGTGACGTCGCCGAGATGGCCGGTTACGGGCTGACCGAAGGGCGGACGGTCGGTAGCCTTCGTCTTCTCGCCGAAGCAATCACCACGATAGACGCCACGACCATCACGGTCAGGGCTTCGGCGCGAGCGGTGGCTGTGATGGCGACTCGGGCGGGCCGCTCTTGATCCGAGCGCCCGACGGCACCGTCGCAGCGATTGCGAGCCGGGTTCAAGCCATCAGCGTACACGGTGCTGCGCGCGGTACACTTCCTCTATCGATGCCGTCCACGAGCCTCACCTCGCCGCGGTCTTGCTGCTCGTTTCTCGTCTGCTCCGTCGCGTTGCTCGCGTGCGCGCTGGCGAAACACCCGGCCGCCCCGACTCCGCTCGCCCCCGTGCCCGCCGCTACGGGCGCAGCAGACAAGGTCAATCGCTTTGGTTTCGAGCTCTACGATGTCCACGGCTATGCAGCAGCGCATCGAGGAGATGCGAGAGCTGGTGAAGGCAGCGAGACGGCGCTTCCCCTGGTACGACGCTCTCATCGCCGCCTCGGCGTACGATCGCGACGACGATCCGCGGAGCCTCCCGTACCTCGACGAGGAGCTCCTCGGGGCGCATTACTACGAGAACGACGATCCGGGCGAGGCGCCGGCGCTCACCTATCGAACGTCGGGAACCAGGCACCGGCAGGCGGAAGCGGGTCGTCTACTCGGCCAGGGACCACGAACAGTACATCGCCCAGCGGACGGAGATCCTCGGGAGGAATCTGGCGGCCGGCGCGCGCGTAGGCTGCGCGGATCTGGGGACCGGCCATGCTGCCGCCTCGGCAGCCGCCATCTTCCGTGCGCTGCACCTGGAAGCACACGACGTTGACCCTTCGCTGCCGGGCGGGTAGGAACTCTTTGGCCTGCTGGCGCGTCAAGAAACGCGGGCGAGGCAACGTAACCCCCACACCACGCCTTTCCCATCCCCTCGTTCGAGAACGCCGACCAAGTTGAGCCCGTCCAAGGCGCACCCCTCCCCGGTCCCCGCCGACGAGGGTCTGTCCGCGCGCGCCCCTACGCCAGCCCGAGTCTTCAGCAGATCGACCAAAAAGTGCTGACACGCGCGGAGCGTTTTGGTGTAAGCAGGTTGGCCGCGGTCGCCAGACGATTTCGAATGAAATCGAGGCATCGTTCCCACCCCGACTCAGGAGAGCCACGCCATGCCGTTCCCTCCCGCTAGAAAGATGAAGATTGCGTTGTCGAGGCCGGCCGACGGGCCCACCCGCCTGACCGCCAGCAGTTTGCAGGCGCAACTCAACAGCATTGGCCTGAAGTGTCCGGACACCGACGTTCCGATACTCGCAAACGATATCGCACAGGTCCAAGTACAGATCCCGGATCCGGCAAACGGGGTCGAGGCCTGGGGGATCTACCAGCGCAGCTCCTCGAACAGAACACCTCTTGCTTTAGCCAAGAGTCTGGGTCAATTCAAGACTGCCACGGGTCTCGTAGGCACGGCAGTAGGCAACTGGGTCCCCGACGCGAGCGGGGGCGGCTACGCAACTCAATTGGAGTTCATGCAGTTTCCCACGCATTTCGAATGGCTGAAGAACAATCGATCGACGACTTTTATCGGCCAAGGACCCAGGACGGTCTCTCAGATCGGGGCGAATGCGACCGTAGATGCCATCAAGGCGACGTTTGTGCAGATCGGAATAAGTGTGTCGTCCGTGCTGGTCACGGGGCTCAATCAGCGGGCATTCGAGGCTGCCTTGAGCAACGCCATCGCGCCTATGAACGACGCAAATGCTCCGAATTACGACAACGCGGACAGCACCGTCCTCTTTCTGGTGGACGGCTACGATGGTCAGGGAGCGGCGAACGGAATTGGATGCGTAACGGTCGACTGGCACTTGCAAATAACGGACTATCTGCAGAAGCCGAAGAATGCACCGGGTGCCGGCACCCACGATTGGGCGCTTACGTTGAGTGCCTGGTCTTTCTTGTACACCGATCCTGACCATTTCAACGCGGACTATGTAGCCGTCCAATCCGCGTTCAAGACGTCCGCTTTTTTCTCATTTCCGCCGAAGCCGCAGCTGACGGTCTTCCCGAGCCTGCCTCCCGGCAACACAGACACGTTTCAGAAGAGTTTGCCGGTCAAAGCGACCAAGGGAGAGGCCACGGTGCTCGTGCTTTATGCGCCCGACCTCCAGGAGATTGGCAGCGTTGACAACCGAAAGGGAAAGGGAACGGCAACCTACTCGAAGTCGGTGACGAGGGGATTCACATTCACTGCCTCGCAGACGGTGACCACGGACGCGTCGTTCGAAGTCAACATTCTGGTCGTCAAAGCGACTTTTAGTGTCGGATTCAGCCTGACTTTCACGGAGGAATGGTCGACAGAGACCACTGAGACGATTTCACTCGAAGTGCCGGCTGGCGAGGTGAGCTTCTTGTATCAAGGAGTCCTCATGGCGAGCGTGCTCGTCTTCGATGCAAACAGCAATAGCTACACGTACCTCGAGCAGGCTCGATGCCTCACCCCCATCCTGGTTACCAGCGAGACGCCGCTCATCGGGCACACGACCATTCAACCGCCTTCTTTCGTGGAGGTCGCTCCGGGTCCCGCCCCCATGCGTTACTTTTACTCATGATCGGGCCCCGTCGAGCGTGCATGCCCAACGCCGATCGGTCTGCGCTCCGCACCGTCGTGGTCGAGGGACCATGATTCGAACCAAGCTCTCGGTGGAGGTGCGAGGCACCTCACGGAGGTCGCGCGAGCGGAGCGCGGGATGACGGGGGTCGCGATTGTCGGCATGGCATGCCGTTACCCGGACGCCACGACGCCCCGGGAGCTCTGGGAGAACGTGCTCGGTCAGCGGCAGTCCTTCAGGCACATTCCTCCGCAACGGCTCTGTGCCGAGGACTACTTCTCGACGGACCCGAGCGCCGCCGATCGGACGTACTCCCTCGAGGCGGCCGTGATCGAGGGCTACGAGTTTGATCGCGTCCGGTTTCGCATTTCAGCCGACACCTACCGGAGCACCGACATCGCCCACTGGATGGCGCTCGACGTCGCGTCTCAGGCACTCGCGGACGCGGGCCTCGGCGACCACGATGTCCGCGAGACGACGGGGGTAATCGTGGGCAACACCCTCACGGGCGAGTTGTCACGGTCGAACACCATGCGCTTGCGCTGGCCGTACATCCGCCGTGTCGTCGCGCGCACCCTCGTCGCCGAGGGCTGGGAGGGCGATCGCCTCGCGGCGACGCTCAGCGAGATGGAGCAACGCTTCAAAGAGCCGTTCCCGCCGTTCGGCGTCGAGTCGCTCGCAGGCTCGATGTCCAACACGATCGCCGGCAGGATCTGCAACCACTTCGACTTCAAGGGCGGCGGCTACACGGTCGACGGCGCGTGTGCGTCGTCGCTGCTCGCCGTGACGAACGCGTCGGTCGCACTCGTCAGCGGAGACCTCGATCTCGCGCTGGCGGGCGGCGTCGATATCAGCCTGGATCCCATGGAGCTCGTCGGCTTCGCGAAGCTCGGCGCCTTCGCCCACGAGCGCATGCGCGTGTACGATCGCCACTCGAACGGGTTCTGGCCCGGTGAGGGCTGCGGTTTCCTGGTGCTGATGCGGGAGGACGACGCGGCCGCGCGAGGGTTGCGTGTGTACGCCGTGATTCGCGGCTGGGGCATCGCGTCCGATGGAAGCGGCGGCATCACCCGTCCCGAGGTCGAGGGGCAGTTGCTCGCGCTGCGGAGAGCATACCGTCGTGCCGGCTACGGGATCGGCTCCGTACCGCTCTTCGAAGGCCACGGCACCGGGACGGCCGTGGGGGACACGACGGAGCTGCGGGCGCTGGGCATCGCGCGCCGAGAGGCCGACCCCGACGCTCCGCCGGCCGCGATCGGCAGCATCAAGGCCAACATTGGCCACACCAAGGCAGCGGCCGGCATCGCCTCGCTCATCAAGGCGAGCATGGCTCTGTCGAGTGAACTTCTGCCGCCGACGACGGGCTGCGAGGATCCACATCCGGAGCTCTTGGTCGATCGGCCGGCACTCAGGATCCTTCGCCGGGGCGAGCCGTGGCCGCTGGGGCAGCACGTGCGCGCGGGCGTCAGTGCGTTCGGGTTCGGCGGGATCGACACCCATGTCGCGCTCGAGGCGGGGTGTGCGTGACCCGCGCCGGTCTCGACGAGCGCGAGCGCATGCTCATGGCGTCCGCACAAGACGCCGAGCTCCTCCTGTTCGGGGGGGTCGACACGCAGAGCCTGCGCTCGCAGCTCGGCGAGTTCGGACGGGTCGCCCCCTCCCTCTCCCGTGCCGAGCTCGGCGATCTCGCGACGCAACTCGCACGGACGGCGACGCATACCCGGGTGCGCGCGGCGATCGTCGCCTTCGCACGGGACGAGCTCGTCAGCGGCCTCGTGACTCTCCACACCTGGCTCGATCAAGGCGTCACTGCCGCGCACGACCTCGCTCGAGGCGCGTTCCTCGGGAGCGGGACGGCCCGTCCGCGCATCGGCTTCCTCTTCCCGGGGCAAGGAGCGCCGGCGTACTTGGACGGCGGCGCGCTGCGCGGCCGCTTCCCATTCGTCGACGAGCTCTACGAGCGCGCCGCTCTCCCGCGGGGCGGCAACGGGGTCGCAACCGAGGTCGCGCAGCCTGCGATCGTCGTCTCGTCGCTGGCCGCACTCGCCGTCCTCGAGCGGCTGGGTGTCTCGGCGTGCGTCGCCGTAGGCCATAGCCTTGGCGAGCTGACCGCACTCTGCTGGGCCGGCGCGCTGAGTGAGGACGCACTGCTCCGCATCGCGAAGGCGCGCGGGCAGGCGATGCAGGCGCTCGGAGACGGAGACGGCGCGATGGCGAGCCTCTCGGCAGACGAGACCGCCGTCCGCGCGATACTCGGCCATGAGCGGGTGGTCATAGCCGGCGTCAACGGCCCAAACCAGACCGTTATTTCCGGCACGCGGGCCGAGGTGCAGTCACTGGTCGCCCGGGCGCGGGCCGCCGGGATCGTCGCCGAGCTGCTTCGCGTCTCGCATGCCTTCCATTCCGAGCACGTCGCCGCCGCCGTGCCGGCGCTCCGCGCACACCTCGCCGCGGAGGTGATCGGCGAATTGAAGGAGACGGTCCTCTCGACCGTTACCGGGCAGGCCCTCGACCCACTCGTCGACGTGCGCGACCTGTTGTGCCGTCAGGTCGTCGAGCCGGTCCGATTCGCACAGGCCGCCACGCGCGCCGCTGAAGAGACGGACCTCCTGATCGAGGTAGGTCCAGGGCGTATCCTCGGCGGCCTGCTCTCCACCATCACTGGCACGCCCGTCGTCTCGATCGACGCCGGCTCACCCTCGCTCGCGGGCCTGCTAAAGGCAGCTGGGTTTGCCTACACGCTCGGCGCCCCTCTCCACACGAACCAGCTCGCCGAAGGCCGCTTCGTGCGCCCCCTCACGCTTGGCGCCGAACGGCGGTTTCTTGCGAGCCCGTGCGAGGCGTTTCATCCGGCGCGACCCCCGCGCCCTGACCGCAGCGACCCGACGACAGATCGTATCCCATTGGGCTGGGCCCCGGTCCTTTACGGCGAAATGCCCGAGCTGCTGGGGCTAAACGAAGCCAGCCCCGTCGCCCCGCCGCCGGCGCAACCCGTCACGAGCAACGGCGATCTCAGCGAGATCGAACCACTGGAGCTCGTGCGCCAGATCGTCGCCCGTCGGGCCGAGCTACCACTCGACACGATCGCCGAAGGGACCAGGCTTCTCCGCGATCTGAACCTCAACTCAATCACGATCGGCCAGATCGCCGCCGAGGCCGCGCGCGCACTCGGGTTGCGGTTCACGAAGCCGAACAGCGAGTTCTCCGACCTGAGCGTCGTAGAGCTCGCGACCGCGCTCTCCCATCTGGTGGCGATCGGCGCTGCGCCCGACGCCGCGGTCCGAGAGCCTCCCGGCGTCGGCACCTGGATCCGCCCCTACGTGGTCCGACTGGTCGAGCGTCCGCTGACGCCCGGGCCAGATCCGTCGACCAGCGAGGACCCGGGGTGGACGGTGATCGCGGAGTCCACGAGCCCCATCGCGGAGCAACTCGCAGGCGCGCTCCGGTCGGTCAAGCGGCGCGGGGTTGCCGTCTGTATCCCGGCCGAACCGGTCGAGACGGAAGTGCACCGGCTGCTTCTCGAAGGGGCGCGTGTAGCGCGGTTTCAAAACGCAGGCTGTTTTCTGCTCGTCCAGCACGGCGGCGGCGGAGCCGGTTTCGTCCGCACACTCCACCTCGAGAAGGACTCACGGCTCACCACCTGCGTCGTCGACGTCCCGAACGACCGACGCGCCGTCCCGTGGATCGTGGCCGAGGCAGCGGCCGCCACGGGCCACACCGAGGCGTACTACGACGCAGGCGGGCGCAGGCGCGTGCCGGTCTGGTGCCTCCACACCGAGGGCGAAGAAGAGCGCGAGCTGCCTTTGGGCGGCAGCGACGTCATTCTCGTGACCGGTGGCGGTAAGGGTATCGCAGCGGAATGCGCGCTCGCCCTCGCGACGGAGACCGGCGCGCGGCTCGCGCTGCTCGGCCGCTCTCGACCCGAGGAGGATGCCGACCTTGCCGCGAACCTAGAGCGGATCGGCGCCGCCACCGAGATGCGCTACTTCGTCGCCGACGTGACCGATCCCAGGGCCGTCCGCAAGGCCGTCGCGGAGGCACAGGCCACGTTCGGATCGATCACCGCGGTGATCCACGGCGCCGGAACGAACACGCCGAAGCTCATCGATTCGCTGGACGGCCAGGCGTGCCGGGACGCTTTCGGGCCGAAGGTGACGGGCGCACTCAACGTGCTCGCGAGCCTCGATCGCGCCCGGCTGAAACTCTTCGTCGCCTTCGGGTCGATCATCGCTCGCGTGGGTCTGAAGGGCGAGGCGCACTACGCGCTCGCCAACGAATGGCTCACCAAGCATACCGAGCAGCTTTCACGCGAGTTGCCGAGCTGCCGCTGCGTCTCGCTCGAGTGGTCGGTCTGGTCGGGCGTCGGTATGGGCGCGCGCCTCGACGTCATCGAGGCGCTCGAGGCGCAAGGCGTCACGCCGATCACGCCTGACGAAGGGATCCGTTGGCTCCGGCGTCTGATCGCCCAGCCGGCGACGCCGGCTGCGGTCATTGTTACGGGTCGCTTCGGGCGCCCGCCGACGGTCGAGATCGACGAGCCGAAGTTGCCGCTCCTGCGCTTCCTCGAGCAGCCCCGCGTGTACTACCCGGGTATCGAGCTCGTGATCGAAGCGAAGCTCTCGAGCGAGACCGACCCGTATCTGGACGATCACACATACCAGAACGTCCGCCTCTTCCCCGCGGTGCTCGGGCTCGAGGCGATGGCTCAGGCGAACGCCGTACTGACGGAATCGCTGGAGGTGCCGCTCTTCGAAGACGTCCTTTTCGAGCGGCCGATCACGGTCCCGAGCAACGGAGCCACGACGATCCAGATCGCGGCGCTGCGGCGTGATGACGGGTCCGTCGAGCTGAACATCCGCAGTGAGGAGACCGGTTTCGCCGTGAGCCACTTCAGCGCCGTCTGCCGGCAAGCGAAAGGCGACGCGATCCTCGACGGGCACGTCGACGGCACCGGCGGGGAGCTCAAATCGCTCGCGGACGATCTGTACGGACCCCTTCTTTTCCAGAGTGGGCGCTTTCGCCGGCTCGCGGGCTACCACCGGCTCGGCGCATCCGAGTTCATCGCGCAGATCGCTCCCGACGGCACTTCGACCTGGTTCGCCGCGCTCCTGCCTCAGACGCTGCTTCTCGGCGACCCGGGGGCGCGCGACGCGTCGCTGCACGCCACCCAAGCGGGATGGCCGCGCGGACTACTCCTTCCCTTCCGGATCGCCAAGCTCGCGCCGGCGCGTCTCGAGTCGGCGGAGCGCTCGTACTCGTGGATCCGCGAGGGGTCGACCGCCGATGGACTCCACTACTACGACATTGATGTCGCGCGCGACGACGGCGCCATCATCGAGCACTGGGAGGCCGTGGGCTTGCGCCAGGTCGATCGACTGCCGGTCGATCAGCCGTCGATCCCCGCGCTGCTCGGTCCCTACATCGAGCGCCGCGTGCGCGAGTTCGTCCCCGGTTCGGATCTGTCGTTCGTGCTGTTGCTGGAAGCCGACGCGACGTCCGACGACGCGCTCCGGCTCGCACTGAACGCCCCCCTCGCGATTGCACGACGGCCGGACGGCAAGCCGGAGGCGCGTGGCGGGCGCGACGTCTCGGTCTCGCACGGGGCTGGACTTCTCGCGGCCGTGGCGAGCGCGAGACGGGTCGGGTGCGACGTCGAGCCGGTCGAAACGCGCGAACGCGAGCTCTGGCTCGGCCTGCTCGGGCCCGCGCGGCTAGGGCTGGCCGCGGCGGTCGTCACTCAAGCCGGCGACGACCCGGAGACCGCCGCGACCCGCGTCTGGGGCGCAGTAGAGTGCCTGAAGAAGGCTGGTGTGCCGCCGTCCGCTCCGCTGACGTTCGCGAAGTCGGACCCGGAGGGTTGGGTCATCTTCGACTCGGGCTCGCTCGTCGTGTCGACGTTCTCGTGCCGTGTGCAAGGTGCACCCAAGCCGACCGTGATAGCCATCCTCGCGGAGAGGGCATCGTCGGTGAATGGGAGCTCTCAGCGAGGCTGAGAGGGATGACGTTGCGACAACCAACTTGGTCGGCGGTCTCGAAACGAGGGAGGGTTCGAACGCCCCGATGAGCGTTATGTTGCCTCCCGCGCCCTTCTTGACAAGCGAACCGGCCAAGCAGTTCCTACCCGCTCCGAGGAATCGAGGTCGACGTAAGGCGCAACGCGGATAGTGGTCTCGCGGCGGACGGCACCGTTCAACTCGTCCGGAATGGGGACGCCGCCGGCGCCAACCGCGCGCGGGCCGACGCGTGGCCTACGGCCCTTGCTTACGCGGTGTACGGCGGCCCGAACGACACCTGGGGACTCACGTGGACGCCTGCGGAGGTACGCGCGAGTGACTTTGGCAGCTCGGTGATGCCCCGGTACACCGATACCGCCGGCAACGATCGAGCGCACGTCGATGCCGTGCGTGCGACGGTTTTCTATACCGTCGATTGCGATCGAGGCAACCCCACGAAGACGTAGCTCTGCTGGCGCGGCCTTCGCCAGGTGCGCTCTTGTCCTCGATACTCATGTCGGTGAACAAGTCGCCGATGACCCGGCCAAGACGCCGCGTGATGGAGCGGAGTAGCGGGCCATCGTAGCGGTCACTATCTGCGTCGGATGCGCGGATCGTTCGGACGACGCCAGCAAGCACCTCAAATGCGGTCCATTCCGGGTCGGGCCGTGCCGACCAGAGCTCGCCCTGCGCGTAAACGTCGGTCGCTTCGCCGAGCCTCGGCGCCTCGAAATGCAGGCGTGTGTCGGCGTCCCCGTCGAGCCCGACAAGGCGGACGTCCGTGACTCCGGCGAGCCACGCCGGCACCGGGCCGGGCGCCGTGCTCCGACCGCGGAAAGCCATCGACACCGAGCGACGGAGTTGCTCCTCGAGCGCCTCGAGCACGACGCCAACGCGAGCAGGGGGCACACGTGCCCCGTAACTCGAGCGGCTTCGCAGCGTGACGGTATGCGGGACGGTGTTCACGGTTGATCCCCAAAGTCGAAGGACTTATAGCGTACCTAGGCGGCACCGCGCCTCCAACCGGCTCGACGGACGCTCAGCCTTCGGTGCCGTCGTGAGCGGAAGGCGCTGCTCGTCCTCGGCCGCGTGAGCGAGGGGCTGCCTGCTCCCGCGTCCGTGCCGTGGCCAGCCGCTCGAGCAGCGCGCTAGCCGGTTCCCCCCTGCGCAAGCTCTTGCACGACTGCGACGTCCACACGCTGCTACGCCTCCCGACCGGCATCTTCTACGCACAGGGAGTCAAGGCGAACGTGCTCTTCTTCGACCGGCGCGAGGCGAGCGCGCACGCGTGGACCCGCAAGCTCTAGATTTACGATCTGCGGACGAACATCCACTGCACGCTCAAGACCAAGCCGTTGGCGCGCCACGACCTCAACGAGTTCGTGGAGGTCTTCCGGCCCGGCACGCGACACGCGCGGGAGGCCACGTGGTCGGAGGCGAACACGAGTGGCCGCTGGCGCCCATACGACTACTCGGAGCTCAGGAGACCGTCTGAGGCTACTGGTGCCCCGCGTCCGCCAACGGTGCGATCATCAGCGCGCCCGGCGTCTCCGCGGGCGCGAGCTCGAACATGGCCCCGGACGACAGCCGGAGGTCCATCTTGTAGTTGTGCGTCATCACACGCTCCACGATGACCGCTCTCACGACGAGCACGAGGGCCGCCGCCGTAAGGGTCGATCGAGGGTGGTGCGTGACGGCGCGCCAGAGGCCGCGCCAGGGGATCAAAACGGAATCTCATTCTCTCCGGCGCCGCCGGAGGTCTGACCAAGAGGAAGACGGCGTTCCTGCTTGTGACGGCGTGTGACAAGTATCGAGATTTCTTCAGGTCGCTGACCTTCTCGATGGCCTGACGGGCGAAGGAGCTACGGGCCTTTGGTGAACGTGACGGTGGAGTCGGCGAGGCCGACGCCCGGGGGGCGAGGCGCCGTCTCCGGCGGAAGGGGCCGGGCTCAGGGTCAGGGATGGCCACGGCAGGGTCGCGCGCGGGCGAGGCGCGGACGTCGTGGCCGCAATCACGCGCGATCGACTTGTCGGACATTGCACGCTCCTTCACGCGTGAATCGAATAAGTAGCCAGCACGGCCGAACGAAGGGTCACGCGAGCTGAGGCTGAGCGCTGCGCAGGCCATCGCGCGAAGGGTTCCGCAACGCGTCCGGCGAGTGTTGCCCTCTCCGCGCGCGTTCGATAGGTTCCAGCGCATGTCCTACGCCACCGTCGGCAAAGAGAACTCCACCGATCTTCATCTCTACTACGAGGACCAAGGCAAGGGCGACGCCGTGATCCTGGTCCATGGTTACCCGTTGAATGGCGCGTCGTGGGAAAAGCAGACGGCAGCACTCATCGCGGCAGGAAAGCGCGTCATCACGTACGACCGTCGCGGCTTCGGCAAGTCGAGCCAACCGGCGAGCGGCTACGATTACGATACATTTGCCGCCGACCTCCACGCGCTCGTCGGCCACCTGAAGCTCGAGTCGTTCTCGCTCGCCGGCTTCTCGATGGGTGGCGGAGAGGTCGTCCGCTACATGGGCAAGTATGGAACGAAGCAGGTGAAGCGCGCCGCAATCCTCGGCGGGGTCCCGCCCTACCTCCTCAAAGCGCCGGACAACGCGGAGGGCGTCGACAAGAGCGTATTCGACGGCATCGAAGCCGCGATCAAGAAGGATCGTTACGCGTTCTTCACCGAGTTTTTCAAGAATTTCTATAACGCGGACAAGCTCCTCGGATCGCGCGTTAGCGAAGAAGTGCTGCGGATAGGCTGGAATACGGCGGCATTCTCGTCGCCCGCCGCGTCGCTCGCGTGCGTCGCGACCTGGTACACGGACTTCCGCAAGGACGTGGAGAAGATCGGCGTGCCCACGCTCGTCATTCACGGCGATGCGGATCGTATCGTCCCCTTCGAGGCCTCGGGGGCGCGCACCGCGAAGTTGATCAAGGGCGCGGAGCTGGTCGTGATCAAGGACGGTCCGCACAACTTCGCGTGGACGCACGCCGAGGAAACGAACGGCCATCTCGTGCGCTTCTTCCACTGAAGATGCGCGCAAGCGCTGTCGACGAGCAGCGCATGCCCTCCCGCGGCCTGCACCACCAGTACTCGAGGGCGGCGTGATGCGACCGCATCAGTTCTTCGTCACCACAGGACTCTCCCGAGCGCGAGGGACGCGGCCCGTACGACGAAGAGGACGGGCTCGAAGAGTACCGCGCGGCGCTGCGGAGCGCGCAGGGAGCCGAGCGGGCCACGCTCGTCGATCTGCGCGCGGCCTGATCGGCGACGACGCGTTCCACCGCGTCGAGGAAGAGCTCGACTGGGCCCAAGTGAACGCCGAGACGATGGCGCGCGAACGCATGGGTAGCGTGAAGAGGGGCCGCCGCGAACGCGTTGCGACGCGGCCCGTTGCGCGGTGCGTGGCTGCGCTTCACTGTGTGCGCATGAACTTGTCTTGGCTCGCGCTTGTCCTCGCCGCTGTATGCACCGGCCTCGGTGCAGGCTGCAACAGCGACCGGGGCAACCCTCCTCCCGACTGCACCCTGCCGGATGGCGGACAACAGTGCTCATGTCCGGGTACCTCCGTCCAACTTTTCAACCCACCTGCTGGCTGCCCTCCGTTCACGTGCTTGGGAGACGGTACGTGGGCGCCCTACGATGCGGCATGCCTGGCCGCGTGCGCGGAGCCGCAGCCGCAGTGTTCTTCTTGCATGGGGTCCCCAGCCATCCTTCCGAACTGCCAGCAAGGTCAATGGGTCTGTCCACCTGCCGGCCCCTGCGCGTCTCCACCCATCGACGCATCGACGTCGGACTCTCCGGGAGCCGGATAACTCAAACTGACCCACTACCCAGCTCCGGGCTCAGCTCAAACGGTTCATGGGCTGGCGCCTGTCGATCAAGGCCATCGCCCGCGCGCTGCGCGGCCACGGCTACGCGCTGGTGCACACCAAGGCGCGCCCCGTGGGACCGGAGCCTGTTCGGTTTGAGGCTCCCCGTCGAAACGCTCTCTGCAGGCCGCGCGAGCCACGCGGACCTCACATAGCGCGCCTTGGAAGCGGGCCGTTCAGCGTGAGCGGAATTGCCTGCCTATCTGAGCACACGCAGCGTCTCAGACGTAGGGCCATCGAACTCGAGCTCAGGAAACGTTCTCGGCTTCCGTATCCTTTTGGGGCTCGTCTACGTTCTCCAGCATGCCCGCTCAATCCGAGCCCCCGGCGTCTCTCGCCGCCTCTCTTCGTTCGTCCTGGCAAGGCTTCCTCGACACCTACGAGCCACTCCGCTCCCAGCTCTATCGCTATTGCCGCCACCTCACTCGGAGCGCGTGGGACGCCGAGGACCTCGCACAGGAGGCGATGGCACGCGCGTTCGTGACGCTAGGACAGATGGGCAGCGCGCCACCGAACCCGCGGGCATGGCTCTTTCGGGTCGCCTCGAATCTCTGGTTCGATCAGCTGCGACGGCGTCATCGCGAGGAGCCGCTCGGGGAGCACGACAAGACGACACCCGCGCGCGATCCGCGCGTCTCGCGCGAAGTGGCCGGCACGCTCCTCGGGCAGCTGTCACCGCAGGAGCGTGCGGCGGTCGTCCTCAAGCACGCCTTCGATCTGTCGCTCGAGGAGATCGCGGGAGCACTGTCGACGACGACGGGCGCAGTGAAAGCCGCGCTTCATCGCGGCCGCGGCAAGCTCGTCGAACCGGCGACGAACGACACGCCCGCACCGGCGCCGGGCGTGCTCGACGCCTTCTGCGCGGCGTTCAACGCTGCCGACCTCGATCGGCTGACGTCGCTCCTGCTCGACACTGCCGCAGTCGAGGTGGTCGGCGCGACGACGCAATACGGCCCGGAGGCGGCTCGTCGCACAGTCCTCTTCGGCATGCTGTTCGGCAGCCCGCGCATGGCGACCGCCGACACCAGTGGCGGCATGGAAGCGCGCTTCATCCAAGGCGTCCTGCCGACCGCACCGCGCGTCGAGCTCGTCGCGCATCGCGGGGCGTGGGTATTCGTTCACTGGTACGCGCACGACGACGGCGAAGCGGTGCGCGCGATCACACGCGTCGAGCTGGAGGGCGATCGCGTAGCGCACCTTCGGAACTACTTCTTCAACCCCGACTTCATTGCGGAGGTCTGCGGCGAGCTCGGCCTGCCCTGGCGTTCCAACGGCTACCGCTGGTCGAGCTCGGCCTGCCTTGGCGCTCCAGCGGCTACCGCTGGTCGTGTTGCTGATTCGGCCACCGCCGCCACGCGCTAAAGCGCTTCATTATTTTAGGAGAACGAAATCATGTCGATGACACTCCATTTCCATCCGCTCGCGTCCTTTTGTTGGAAGGCGCTCATCGGACTGTATGAGCTCGAGATCCCCTTCGAAAAACACGTCGTCGATCTGTCGAACGACACGGCGCGAGCTGACCTCGTGCGCCTGTGGCCCATCGGCCCAATGTAGTCCGCGGCTTGTACCACTTCGGAAACCAATTCGGTCGTAGCGTTTCGGACCTGGCTCGGGCCTGCCGCTTGATGCGCGAGGGGGCCTACGGCTACCTATACGCCCTACGGCTACCTATACGCTCTGCGGCTGGCGTACGGTTTTGAGCTTCCAGGGGACCGCCGAGCCCGCGGAGATCGCTTCCCCGGGGGCTCGCCGTCTGGCCTTCAGTCTTCGTCGAGGCCAGAAAACCGCCGGCTCTCTCTCCGCCGGTTTCGCGCGATCATCCTCACGATCCCGAACATCCACGCCTGGCCACCGCCCTGCTCGCGGTTGAAGGGCCAGCGCTCTTCGACGAGCGAGAGCAGGAAGTCCTGAATGACGTCGTCGGCCTCGTCTTCGCACCCCTTGAGAGCCTTGCGAGCGACCTTGAAGAGCTCGCCGCCGAGCGCGGCGGCGATCGCGCCGATGGCGCGCCGGTCGCCTCGAGAGGCGAGCATGACGAGAGTGTCGAAGTCTTCCTGGCATTCCAGGAACGTCACGATGGTGTGAGCGTCGAACGTGAGCGTGTTGCGAAGGGTCACGTTTTTCATGACAAGACTCCTTTGAATTCGATTCGAAGGCGCTCCCCTCCCGAGCCCCCTCGCACCATGCGAGGGAGTCG
>CALFNG010000269.1 GCA_937902985.1 uncultured Myxococcales bacterium | reverse complement strand
CCTTCGCGACCACGGCGCGCGAGAGAGCCTTGCGCCAGTACCTGGCGGCCTTCGGCGTCGAGTCGCCGCCGCGCGCCAGCGGCGAGCGAGACATCGCCGAGGCCACTCTGGTCGAAGCGCTCGAGCGGCTCGGCGTCGAGAAGTCGCGCCCGAGCGCGGTGCACGTCTGGGCCCCTCCCCCTTCCAGACCCGACGCGATGGCCACGGCGATCGCGCGGCTCCGCACCCGTCGCGTCACGCTGCGCTGGAACCTGCCTCCCTTCGAGGCGGGCGTCGGCGCCGATCGCGAGCGACGCAGCCCGATCGCCGACGTGGTCGACGAGGCCGTGCGTGCGCGCGCGCGCGCGAGCCGCGCCCGGGGCGAGCGCCTCCTCCGCAAGCTCGGCGTTCACGTCGTCGGCCGGCGCGAAGACGCGGCCGCCGTGCGCCGCGCACCGGCGCCCGACAAGCACGAGAAGGCCTCGTGACCTCGCGCGATCCGCGCGCCGTCCTGCGCGAGGCCGGCCTCCGTCCGAAGAAGAGCTTCGGCCAGAATTTCCTCGTCGCCGACGGAATCGCCCGCGCCATCGCCCGCGCGTGCGTCCCCGACGGCGAGGTCGGGCGAGCGCGCGTCGTCGAGATCGGAGCCGGCACCGGCGCCCTCACCCGGCTCCTCGCGGAGCGCGCGGCGTCGGTCGTGGCCATCGAACGCGACCGCGATCTCGTGCCTCTCCTCGCGCAAGAGCTCGAGGGCACGTGCGCGCGCGTCCTCGAGGCTGACGCGCAGTCGGCGGACCTTGCCGCGCTGCTCGGCGAGCCCGACGCGGCGTCCCCGCGCGTCCTGTGCGGGAATCTGCCGTACTCGATCACCGGCCAGCTCCTTCGGGCCGCGGGCGAGCAGGCAGGCCGCCTCGAACGCGCCGTCTTCATGATCCAGGACGAGGTCGCGCAGCGCCTCGCGGCGAGCCCGGGCACCAAGGCCTGGGGCGGACTCACCGTCTTCGTTCGCGCCGCGTTCGACGTGCGGCGCGTCCTTCGCGCACCGCAGGGGGCGTTTCATCCTCCCCCGGAGGTCACCAGCGCGGTCATCGAGCTCGTGCCCCTTCGCCCGCCTCGCGCGCAAGAGACGGAGCGGTTCCGCGCGCTCGTCCGCCGCGCGTTCGAGGCGCGCCGCAAGACGCTCCGCAACGCCTGGGCCGGTCTGGCCGCCGACGCCGACGCGCTCCAGCGAGCGGCGGAGCAGGCCGGGGTCTCCCTCGACGCCCGAGGCGAGACCCTCGAGGTCGAAGCCTTCGCGCGAATGGCCGCCGCGCTCGAAGCGGCGTCGGCTACCGCGGACTGAGCGACGCGAGCGCCTGCTGCGCGTCGAGCCGATCGGGCGAGTTCACCGGGGCGATCTCGAGAAAGCGCTTGTAGTGCTCGACGGCGTCGGCCTTCTTGCCGGTCTTCTTGAGGGCCTCGGCCGTGATGAACTCGAGCGGGGCCAGCCAGCCCGGCTTGGGGGTGATCTTCTCTGCGCTGGTGACCGCCGGCAGGAGCTGCACGAGCGCCACCGCGGGGCCGCCCCGGTCCATGAGCAGCTTGCCATAGCGGTAGCGCCAGTACGGATGGCGCACCGGGGCCGCGTCCGGAGCTTCCGCGTCGCCGGCGATCGCCTTCGCCCACTCGGCGAGAGCGGCGGCGTCTTGGGTCTTGTCTTCGAGGCACTCGGCGAGCGTTGCGCGCGCCTCGTAGCGCGACGGCCGCAGCGAAAGCGCGCGGTTCTCGTCTTTGATCGCGTCGTCGACCGCGCCCTCCATGCGCTCGAGCACGCCGCGCTGCCAGTAGGCCTCGGGGCTCAGGTTGTCGAGCGCGAGCGCCCGGTCGATCTCGTCGCGAGCGAGCTCGAGCTGGGCGGGGGTGGCGTCGTTCGCCGCCCACGCGACGTAGACGTGGAACTCGGCGCGGTTCGGATCGAGATCGACCGCGCGTTTCAGGTACCGGAGCGCTTCGGTCTGCGATTGCCCGCCCTTGAGCATGAGCGCCCGGCCGATGTAGTGGTGCGCCTCGGCGCTCGAGGGCCGCTTGTCGAGCACCTTGTGCAGCATCGGCAACGCGTCGTCGGGGCGCCCGATGACGACGTACGCCGCGCCTACGCGGAGCTGCAGATCCGGATCGTCGGGCGCCTTCGCGAGCGCGCTGTTGAACTGCTCGATGGCCTTCTCGACGTCACCGGACTCTTCGAAGAGCAGACCGCGCTCGAGCGAGAGGCCCGGGTAGTCCTTGTCGACGGCGGCCACCTTGTCGAGTTCGGCCCCCGCGTCTTCGAACTTCCGCACCCGGCGCAGCGCGACGCCGAGCAAGAAGTGCGAGTTCGGGTCTTTCGGATCCTTGGCGACGGCGGCGTTGAAGTGCGCGATCGCGCCCTCGTAGTCGCCCTGCAGCTCGCTGATCTGCCCGAGCGCGCGCTCGAGCGCGGGCGACGGGAGGAGCTTCTTCTTGGCGTCGTCGAGCATGGCGCGCGCGTCGGCCAGGCGCCCGCGCTCGGAGAGGAGCCTCGAGAGAGCAACGTAAGGCAAGACGGCGTCGGCGCGCGCCGGATCGACGAGGGCGATTGCCGCGCGGAGGTCGGCGTCGGCCGCGTCGTTGTTGCCGAGGTGCTGCTCGACTCGACCCAGCAAGATCAGGATCGGGATGCTCTTCGGGAACGCGGCGCGCGCCGCCAGGAGCTGCTGCTTCGCGTCGGCGAGGCGCTCGAGGGCGATCTTGGCCTCGGCGTCGTTGGCAATGGTCTCGGGCGAGTTCGGGTCGATGCCGAGGGCCGTGTCGAACCGCGCCAGGGCCTCGGCGGGGCGCTCTTCGTTGAGGAAAAGGTGGCCCTGACCGTTCAGCGCGTCGAGGTTGCGCGGGTCGATCGCCACCGCCTGAGCGAACGCCTCGCGCGCGTCGGTCGCGCCGCCGCGGTCGAGGCTGATCCAGGCCTTCGCGGCGTAGGCGGTCGAGAGCTCTTGCGGCGACGCCTTCGCGCGCGAAGCTCCCTCGAGGACGATCGCGAGGTCGGCGAGCCCCTTGGCTGGCTCGACGACGAGGCTCTTCGGACGCGCGCGAAGCGTGAGGGCGCCCGGGTGCCCGGGAGACGCCGCGAGCGTCGCGTCGAGCTCTTTCTTGGTGTCGGCCGCGTCGCCAGCGAGGTCGTAGGCGCGAGCGAGCCCGAAGTGAGCGCGAGCGTCGTTCGAGAGCGCCAGCGCCCGCGTGAACGCGGCAAGCGCGGTGGGACCGTCCTTCGCGGCCAGAGCGAGGTTGCCCGAGACGAGCGTCAAGTCGAGCACGATCGGATCGCCCGAGCCGCCGGCGCGTGTGGTCGCCGCGTCGATCGCCGAGCGGCCCCCTCGCAGATCGCCGCCGTCCGCCGTCTGCGCGGCGAGCGCGGCGTCCGCGTACTGGACGGGTGGGTCCGTGGGCAACGACGCGATGAGCTGTTTGGCGCGCGAAGCGCGTGCGGGATCGGGGCCGAAGCGCGCGCTCAGCGAGAGGTCGACGAACGCCGTGTAGGCGGTGAGGGACTTGTTGCGGCCGCTGCGCGCCTGCGCCGCATAGTCGGCGTCGAGCGCGGCCTTGGCGGCGTCGTAGGTGTCGGCGCCTGCGCTCCTGTCGGTGTCAGCGACGGCCGCGGCCGTTGCGCGGCGGTAATCGCCCGCGTGGAGAAAGTCGCCGATCACCAGGTTCCCGAAAGCGCCGTAAGGCGTGACCTGAAGAGCTGCGCCGCCCACGAGGGCGAGAACGATGAGCCCCGACCCGATCGCCTTGCCGAGCGATCGCTTCTTCTTTTTTGGCTCGTCGATCACGCGGGGACCGACGGCAGGCACGCGGGCCGGAGCGGACGACGCCGCTTCCATCTGGACCGGCGCCTCGAGGGCTTGCGGCCGGTCGGGGGTGTCGAGGCCGATGCTGCTCGCGTCGGCCCCGGACCCGCCGATGTCGACCTCGCCGAAGCTCATTCCACCCGCGGCGTTCGGAGCATCGGACCGCACGACCGGCGGGGCGATCGACGTCGCCGAAGGGGGCCGGATGGAGCGACGGCGATCATCGAGCTCGAGATCCCCGAAGTCGGACGGATCGACAACGGGCGCGCTCGCAGCCGCGCGCGTCTGCGCCGAACTCGGAGGCGACTCGTGCGGTAGATCGATTTCGCCGAACAGACCGAACGCGGATTCCGCGGCCTTTTGCCCGGCCGATAACGGCGGATGCCCGGTGGCGGGAGGATACGAGTCGCCGACGATCGGCAGTTCGATCTCGCCGAACCCCCGTCCCCCGCCCTGGGCTGGGGTGGCCACGGCGGGAAAGCTGTCGAGCGCCCTGGGGAGGCTCGACGCGGGCATCGGCAGGCTGTCGAGCGCAACGGGCAGGCTCGAGGCCGCGGAAGGCAAGTTCGCCCGGGGATCGACCTTCGCGGGGAGCGACGCTGCAACCGACGGGAGGTTGGATGTGACGCCGACCGCTCCCTTGCCCCCGGCGCGCACGGGGAGAGAAGACGCCACGACGGGCAGGTTCGAGCCCCGCGCCGGTGACGGCAACGAGGCGGCGACTACGGGGAGCCCCACGTCTGGCCGCGCAGGCAGATCGTGGGCCGCGATGACGGGCAGGTCGCTGAGAAACGCGGCCTGGCTCGCTTCGTTGGCGGCGGCACGGGCGGCGGGCAGGTCCGACACGGGGACCGGCAGGTCGGCGTCGAAGGCCGGGGCCTGGAACGGCGCGACCGGCGCCGCAACCGGCGGCTTCGCGGGGGGCGCTGGCCTCGCGGCGGGGCCGGATCTCACGGCCACGGGCTTCGCAGCGGGCAGATCGGACGGGACCGCCGGGAGATCGAAATCGAGGTCGTCGATCGGATCGGGCGGCGCCGACGCTGGCAGCGCCGGTCTGGCGGCCTTTGCGGGCGCGCCGGGCACGGCCTTTCGCACCGGCAGACCCGCCGAGATGACGGGCAGGTCCGGCTCGTCGAGCGCGCCGAGCGCCGGCGGGAAATCCGACGCCACCGAGCCTGGCGCAGGCTCGGCGGCCGGGGGCGCCGCGGGCACGACCGGCTTGAACGAAGGCGCGGAAACGGCAGGTGCGTGCGGTCCCGTGGCCGAAGGAACCGTCGGTCCCCGAGGGAGGCCCTCGGGCGCGATCCCGACGATGGTGCGCCGGCCGAAGGGGACCGGCGCCTTCGCCGCGGGAGGCGGCTGCGGCTTGACGGACGCGACGGGCGCGGGTTTGACCGGAGCCGCGGGAACGGTCAGCGGCGCGGGCGCGGCGGGCCCGCCGGGCAGCGGAGGCAGGCCGAAGCCACCGCCCACCCCGACCATCGTCGACTTCAGATTGTTCGCAGACATCGGCCGCGGCGCGCCGGGCAGGCCGGCGCGCGAGGGAGACGCGCCAGGCACGCGCGCGCCGGGAATGGCGGGCGTTGCGCCGATCCGTGGAGACGCGGGCGAAGCCGGCGAAGCACGCGGGGCCTGCGCCGCGGCAGCAGGCGGCGCCTTCGGGTCAGCGGTCGATGGAGACGGAACGAGAAACGAATGCCCGCACTTGGGGCATCGCATCTTCAGCCCCGCCGGCGGAATGCGCCGCTCGTCGATCTGAAACGGGGCGTTGCACGATTCGCACTCGACCTTCACCATCCCGCGGCCCGGGCCCCAGGGTACCATATCGAAGTCGCCTCTCATCGGCCTCATCGCCCCTCCGCCCGGGTTCCCCCCTGCGGCCGCAGAGGCGCCCGCAAACCGGAGGGCCACTTCGCGCCCGAGGCCTAGGCGGCGGAGGTGCGAGAGGTGGGAGAGAGCGCGGGATTCGTGCTAGGTCGGTTACCTTGACCGTGGATCGTCTCGTCGTGGTCGGCGCCCGGCAGCACAATCTCAAGAACGTCAGTGTCAGCCTGCCGCGGGGCAAGATCGTCGTTTTCACCGGCCCCAGCGGCTCGGGCAAGTCGTCGCTCGCCTTCGATACGATCTACGCGGAGGGGCAGCGCCGTTACGTCGAGTCCCTGAGCGCCTACGCGAGGCAGTTCCTCGAGCAGCTGGCGAAGCCCGACGTCGAGCGAATCGACGGCCTCAGCCCGGCCATCGCCATCGAGCAGAGACCGCTCTCGAAGTCGCCCCGGTCGACGGTCGGCACCGTCACCGAGATCGCCGACTATCTGCGGTTACTCTATGCGCGCGTCGGTATTCCGCATTGTCCAAACTGCGGAAAGCGCATCGAGGCGCAGACCGTTCAGCAGATCGTCGACCGGGTCCTCGCGATGCCCGAGGGGACGCGCCTCTCGATCATGGCGCCCATCGCGCGGGCCCGGAAGGGCGAGCTCAAGCTCGAGCTCGAGCGCCTGCGTCGCGAGGGCTTCGTGCGCGCGCGAATCGACGGCTCGGTGGTCGACCTCGGCGACGAGATCGAGCTCGATCGCACGAAGATCCACGACCTCGACGTCGTGGTCGATCGCCTCGTCTTGAAGGACGGCATCAAAGGGCGCCTCACCGACAGCGTCGAGCTCGCGCTCAAGCTGGGTGAAGGGCGCCTGCTCGTGCAGCCGGGCGACGAAGAGCCCTTCTGGATGAGCGAGCGCTTCGCCTGCGTCGACTGCGGCATCTCGCTGCCGCCCATCGAGCCGCGCATGTTCTCGTTCAACGGCCCCCACGGCGCGTGCCCCACGTGCGACGGGCTCGGCGCGCGCGACGTCGTCGATCCCGAGCGCTGCGTCGGCGACCCGCGGCAGTCGCTGCGCGAAGGCGTCGTGCTCGCGTGGGGGCGCCGCGCCAGCGTGGCGCTGGCGTCCGAGCTCTCGGCCGCCGTCGAGGCGCTCGGCGTCAACCCCGACTCCCCCTGGATCAAGCTGCCCGAGGCGCAGCGCCAGGCGATCCTCTACGGCCTTGGTCCCGGCGCAGCGGGGGCCCAGGCCGCTCCCAAATCGAAGCCCAAGGTCGGGGGCCGGAGGCGCGAGAGCGCCAAGAAGCCGCCGTACCTCGGGCTCGTGCCGCGGCTCGAGAAGCGCCTCGCGTCGATGGGCGACGTGCGCGTCGAAGCGACCGACGAAGAAGACCCCGACGCGGGCGAGGGCGGAATCGCCGACGAAGAGCTCGGGCGCTTCCTCGTGACGCGCACGTGCGACGCCTGCAAAGGCAAGCGCCTCCGCCCCGAAGCCCTCGCGGTGAAGCTCGGCGGCAAGGACGTGGCGCAGGTCGGGGCGATGCCGCTCCGGCACGTCCGGAGCTTCGTCGAGACGCTCGGAGCCGCCGCGAGCGACCGCGCCTCCCATGGTGACGGTCAGGTCGGGACCGGCGCGCCCCTCTTCGGCCCGCGCGAGCGCGCCATCGCGGAACCGCTGCTGAAGGCGGTCGCGGCGCGCCTCGGGTTCCTCATCGACGTCGGGCTCGACTACCTCGCGCTCGATCGCAGCGCGCAGACGCTCTCGTCGGGCGAAGGGCAGCGCATCCGGCTCGCGACGCAGATCGGGGCGGCCCTGGTCGGCGTGCTCTACGTGCTCGACGAGCCGAGCGTCGGCCTGCACGCGCGCGACAACGCGCGCCTCATCGAGGCGCAGGCGCGTCTTCGTGACCTCGGCAACACCGTCATCGTCGTCGAGCACGATCGCGAGGCCATCCTCGCGGCCGACCACGTCGTCGACATGGGTCCGGGCGCCGGCGTGCACGGCGGTCAGATCATCGCGCAGGGCACGCCGCGCGAGATCATGGCGAACCCGAAGTCAGTCACCGGCCCCTGGCTCAGCGGCCAGCGCCAGCTCCCGGTCCCTTCGAAGCGCCGTCCGCGCACCAAGGCGAGCGTCCAGGTCGTGGGCGCCCGAGCCCACAACCTGCGCAACGTCACATCGGAAATCCCCATCGGCCTCTTCACCTGCATCACCGGCGTGAGCGGCAGCGGCAAATCGAGCCTCATCGTCGACACGCTCCTGCCGGCGGCGCGCGCGAAGCTCTACAACGCGACGGCGCCCATCGGAGAGTGCGACCGGGTCGATGGCCTCGAGAACGTCGACAAGGTCGTCTCGATCGACCAGGCCCCCATCGGCCGCACCCCGCGCTCGAACCCCGCCACGTACACCGGCATCTTCGCGCTCCTCCGCGACCTCTACGCCGGCCTCCCCGACGCGCGCGCCCGCGGGTACAAGGCCGGCCGCTTCTCGTTCAACGTCAAGGGCGGCCGGTGCGAGGCCTGCCAGGGCGACGGCGTCCTCCGCGTCGAGATGCATTTCTTGCCCGACGTGTTCGTCGCCTGCGACGCGTGCGGCGGCCTTCGATACAACCGCGAGACGCTCGAGGTGAAGTACCGCGGGCTCTCGATCGCCGACGCGCTCGCCGTCACCGTCGAGCAGGCGTCGGACCTCTTCGGCGCCGTGCCGCGAATCGCCGACAAGCTCGAGGCGCTGCGCAAGGTGGGCCTCGGCTACGTGACGCTCGGGCAGCCGGCGACGACCCTCTCGGGCGGCGAGGCCCAGCGCGTGAAGCTCGCGCGCGAGCTGTCGCGGCGAGCCACGGGTCGCACGCTCTACGTGCTCGACGAGCCGACCACCGGCCTGCACTTCGCCGACATCGAGGTCCTGCTCTCGGCGCTGATGGATCTACGCGATCAGGGGAACACGATCGTGGTCATCGAACACAACCTCGACGTCGTGGCGTGCGCCGACTGGGTCGTCGATCTCGGGCCCGAGGGCGGCGAGGGCGGCGGCGAGATCGTCGCCGCCGGAACGCCCGAAGACATCGTACTGGTCGAGCGCTCGCATACGGCCCGGTACCTCCGCGACGTGCTCGCCCGGTCGACGCCCGCCCCGAGGCGCGCGGCGCGGGGATAGTGTTTCCATTGGCGAAGCTCCCCTGGTTCGGTCACGCCGAGACCGCCGTCCTCGTCGGGTTGATTGAACGCATCAGCCGGGCCGAGTCCGCCGCCGACATCGAAGAGGTGGCCACGCTGGCGACCGAGCGCGCTTGCGGGGTCCTCGGCCTCGCGTCGTCGGCGCTCTGGTTGATCGACGCGTCGGGAGACCTCGCGCTCGCCGCGACGCACGGCGCCTCGGCGGCCTCCGTGAGCGGCTGGCAGTGGATCGCAAAGGACGCGAAGGGCAGCTCGGGCACGCTATCTCCCGATCGGCACGCGCACGCGATCCAGGTGATCGAGCGCAACGCGCGGATCCAGGAGCAGCTCATCGGCGACCTGCTCGACATGAGCCGGGTGATCTCCGGCGTTCTCGCGCCCGAGGACCGCGAGCGCACGGCAGCCGCCGGGTTCGATATCCACGTCGGCAAGCCGATCGATCCCGAGCGGCTCGTCGAGCTCCTGCGCCGCCTGCGGCACCCGGCGGGAGCCGCGTCGTGACGCTCCGGTCGCGCCTCGTCATCGCAACCGCTGCGCTGGTCGCGACCGCGACGCTCGCCGGCTGCCCGGCGGGCACCACCAAGAGCGCCGAACCACCTGCTACCTGCGCCAAGGTCGGCGATATCTGCACGTTCTCGCCCGGCAAGCTGGGCCTGTGCGTCGAGTCTTCCGACGGCACTTCCTTGCTCTGTCAGTCGCAACACTAGTCGCGCTCGGGAGAGAGAGAGAGAGACCCTCTGCGCTCTCTGCGGCTAGGGGCCCGCTGGCGCGGGGGCAATGACGTTCGCGCCCACGTGGTGCGCCACCGTGGGGCGCGACGCGACGCAACCCACCAGCGTACCAGTACACCCTCGACGTGGAGACGTGCATACGGCGCGCGCACGCGCCATCGGGCCTGCCCCGACGAACGGAAGCGGGCCGGCGCTTGCGCCGCGCGCCGGCGCGCCCTTCGCCCCTGGAGAGTCGCTTTACGTGTAGTCCTTCTCCATCCGCTCCTGGTCTTCCTTGCAGCGGATGCACAGCGTGGTCTCCGGGCGCGCTTCGAGGCGCTTCACGGAGATCTCTTCCCCGCACTCTTCGCAGATCCCGAACGTTCCCTCGTCGATCTTGCGAAGACCCTTCTCGATCTTCTCGAGGAAGCTCTTCTCGCGACCGCGGAGGCGAAACGTGAACGACTGGAGATACTCGCTCGACGCGAGGTCCATCTCGTCCGGAAGGTCATCGGTATCGAGCGTCATGTCTTGCTCGAGCGTCTGCTTGGCCTTCTTGAGGATCTCGTCACGCTTTTCGGTGAGCAGCGTCCTGAACTTCTTGAGGGTGGCCTTATTCACAGTGGACCTCTGGACTCGATTTCGTACCCCTGATCAAGGGGCCGGAAACATTAAGCACCAGGACCCCTCCCGTCAACGATTGCCGGCAGCGGGGGGTCGCGGAGGCCGGCCAGCACCGTTCTTGTGTTGTCTTGTCTTGTCTTGCGCGGTCTTGCGCGCGCGCGCCCCGGAGCGGGCCCATGCCGCTTGCCGCGCGGGGCTCGACCGAAGACATGCTCCCGGCCGAGCTTCGGATGCTGTAAGGGACCCGGAGGGAGCGCCAGGCACGTGAATTCGCCAAGCCGCCCGGCAACGCCCCCAATTGGTCCCGAACGCCGAGTCCGGATGGGGATCGACGAGAACGGCCTCGGCCCGCGGCTCGGGCCCCTCATCGTGACGGCTGTGGTGGCCGAGACGGAGGGCGCGGGCCACGAGCGGGCCGAGAAACGAGCCCGCGGCGCCATGCGTGCCCGCCTCGGCGACTCGAAGAAGCTCGTTGCCCACGGCGACACCGCCCTCGGCGAAGCCTGGGCGCGCGCCATCGGCCGGCGCATGGGGTTCGCCGCTCCCGACCACCCGGAGGCCCTGGTTCGCGCGATCTCGCTGGACCCGCCCGAGACGCTCCGGGCCCCGTGCCCGTCGGCGCACGCCGAGCAGTGCTGGAGCGCCGCAGGCGAGGCGTTCGCGGCCGACCAGGCGCTTGTCGACACCGTCGCGCGCGATCTCGATCGCCTCGACGCGCAGGGCATCCGCGTCCTTCGGGTCGCGAGCGTCGTGACCTGCGCGCGGCGCCTCAACGAGGCCGTCGATCGCGGCCTGACGCGCTTTCACGCCGACCTCCACGTGATGGAGCGCCTGGCGCTCGACGGCCGCGAGCGCGCGACCGGCGACGTCATCGCCACCTGCGGCAAGGTCGGCGGGTTCGACCGGTATTCGCCCGCGTTCGGCCCCCTGAACGGCCGGCTCCACGCGATCGTCGAAGAGGGCCGGAAGCGAAGCGAATACTCCGTACCGGGCCTCGGCCGCATCGCGTTCGTGCGCGACGCCGACGACACCCACATGCTCGTCGGCATGGCGTCGCTCGTCGGCAAGTGGATCCGCGACCTCTTGATGGCGCGCGTCGTGCGGTACCACCGCCGCAGCGATCCGGACCTACCGGACGCGAGCGGCTACCACGACCCGATCACGACGCGTTTCATCGCCGCCACGCGCCTCACCCGCGCGCGAACGCAGCTCCCCGACGACTGCTTCACCCGACGCGCCTGGGACGGCGGTGCCGGCGTCATTCGCAGAACGAAAGAGCGGGATTAGCGGCTGAGCCGCGTTCTTGCCGAACAGCGCCGGCGTCGTCTTCGAGATCGAGCTCTCGAACCCGGCGAACCAGTGGGGCTTCACCTGGAACAAGAACACGGCTACTTCCCGCCGGCGAGCCACGCGGAGAGCTTCAGGAGCTTCTCGTCGCGCGTGAGCTTCAGGGGCGCGAGCTTGTCGCTGGGCGTGCCGGGATCGAGCACGAGCTCTTCGTCGCCCACGGCGGCCACCAGCGCTCCTCGCCGCGCCACCACGTACTCGGCCTTCGCGCGATCGGGCGCTTCTTGCACCACGATCTGCACCGCCTCGTCGCCGAGGTTCTTCATCGGCAAGCTGCCCGGCTTCAGTTTGAAGGCGCGGAACACTTCCTTCGCGCCCTCGGGATCGGCGCGAACGACGGCGACGTCACGCCAGCGCTTGTCGCCGTCCTTGTAGTAACCGACCGCCGCCGGCCCGACGCCGCTGACGCCGAGCGTCTCCTTCGGATGGTACGCGATGCCGAGCGGGAGCCTGGCCGTCGCCGGCAGCGCCGCCGCCGCGGGCGGCAAGTCGGTGGCCCCCGGGAGCTTGTCGCCGATCTCGCGCGCGATGGCTCCGGTGGCCTTCTCGTTCTGCGACGCCATCTGCTCGGGCGTCATCTTCGTGTCTTCGGTCACGAAGGTGAGCTCGACGATGTACGACCCTCGCCACACGTAGGCGTTGCTGCTGCTGGTCGCACCGACCGCGCCGAACGCCGCGGGCTTCACGGTCGCTGCGACGGGATCGCCTTCGGCCACGACGCGCTTCGTGAACATCGCGTACGCCCCGTCGGAAGTGGCAAAGCGCGAGAGGTTCACTTCGACGCTGTTGGGAGTACCGCTCCCGTCGACGTACCGGAGCACGACGACGCGATCGAGGCCGAAGCGCTTGTAGACCTCGCACTCTCCGTCGAACGCGGTCGTGCACACCTCGTCCATCGAGAACTTCCCCTGCGCGCCGTAGGTGCGCGGCTCGCCCTGCGGGTCGAGGCAGTAGCCGCCGACGGCGCGCGGGATCATCGGCGCGCTGACGGCGTCGGTGTCTTGCCCTCCGCCGGCCGCGCACAGGTTCGCCGCGGGCGCCGACGAGGCCGACGAAGCTCCCGGCGGAACCAGGCCGGGCGGAGGCTGCCGGTCGTTCTTCGCGTCGTCGCCCTTGTCGCACGCGACGCCGGTCGTTCCGGCGAGCGCGAGCGCCGCGTACACGGCGCCGACGCGGGACGGGAAACCGGAGCCGAAAAGAGACCAACGGCGATGAGAGTGCACTCGAAGGGCCATGGCTCGGAGACCTCGCGCCGCCGGTGGTAGCACAGGGTCACCGCGTATGGCGGAGCCGAGGGGCGGCCCTCGCCGGTCCGCACGTTTTTCATGGAGTGGAAATCGTTGCTGCGCGGCACGCGATGTACGCGGGTCGCAACTCGCCGGGATGTTGCGTGAAATGAGCTCTGCGACCAGGGGCACGCGCCTTGCTCATCGGGCACCGTGGGATCGAGGTCGCCGTTCATGTCGGCCCGGGTGCGTGCGCCTCGGGGGCCGCGCCGCGCCCGGGGCTTCTCCCTCATCGAGCTGATGGTGGTGATCATCATCATCGGCGTCGTGGCCGCGCTCGCCGTGCCCACGATGGCCGCTGCCCGCATCGATCGCAACGCCTACGACGACGCCGGGTCGATCATGCAGCTGCTCCGCTCGGCGCGGACCCATGCGGTGGCCCGCGGCGGCGCGGTGCTCGTCGCGATGACCTTCAACGGCATGGCCGATCGCGGCACGTTCCAGATGTTCGAGGCGGTCGGCGTGAACCCGGGCAATCAGGGCGGCCTCGCGCGCGCGCCCATTGGCACCTGCAAGGCGCCCGTGAACTGGGTCCCGCTCGCCGGCAACCCGCAGGCGGTCCTGGTCGACGGGCTGAACCTCAACGGCACGGTCGAGAACGATTTCAACATCCAGACGCAGCTCGTTCCCTATACCGCCGGCGGCGCGCAGGCTGCCGTCACCCAGGCGTACATCTGCTTCACGCCGCTCGGGCGCACGTACTACTCGGACACCGGCGGGCCCGTGTTCGACGGCTTGCAGCCGATGGTGACGCCGCTCGAGTTTCGCGTGCAGCGTATGAACGGCAACGCCCCCGTCGGGACGATCCGCAGCGTGCTCCTGCCGCCGAACGGCATGGCCCGCGTCTTCTCGCACGTGCCGTGAGCCGAACGATGACCCGTCCCCTCCCTCGCTCCTTCGCTCGCGCCCGCGTTCGCGCTGTCCGCGCGTACACCGCCATCGAGGTGCTGATGGCAATGACCGTGATGGCGATCGGCGGCGCCGCCGTCATCACGATGCAGAAGACGAGCGTGACCAGCAACCTCGACGCGCGTCGCGCCGACGTGGCCAACTCCATCGCGCGCACGTGGGTCGAGCGCCTCCAGCGCGAGTCGATGAGTTGGACGCTGCCGGGCCGCGAGAACCCGACCGGCAACAACCTCAACGGTGCGCTCGTGCTCGCGAACGTGCAAAACGCGGGCGGCCTCTGGTTTCTGCCTACCCAGGACATGAACGTGACCAACCCGGAGACCATGAGCCCCGCGTTCGACATCCTCGGGCGCGACCTGCCGCAAGCAGCGATGAACACGGCCGACTTCTGTGTCCACGTGCGCCTCTCGTGGCTGGGGACCACGCTCATCCCGCCCGGCGGCGATCTGATGCGCGCCGACGTGCGGGTCATCTGGCCCGTGGGGATCCTCAACGCGCGTCCCAACTTCTGCAACGCGGCGAGCGCGGCGCTCGTCGATCCCAACACCGACAACGGCATCCTGCGGAACACGGCCGCGGATCCGAACCAGCCCGCCTTTCACGCGATCTACGTGACGACCACGATCCGCGAGAACGCGTCGCCGTGAGCCCGACGACGCCCACTTGCGATGTTCGCGTCGAGCGATCGCGACGAGGCGCCCGCGCGCGCGCCCGGCGACGCGCGCAGCGCGGCTTCACGTTGATCGAGCTGACCATCGCGCTCCTCGCGGGGCTCATCGTCGCGCTCGCGATCATGGGTCTGTCGCGCGACTCGACGCGCACGTTCCACGAAGAGATGCGCGCCTCGTCGGCCGAGGCGAACCTGCGAACCGCCGTCGACCGCCTGCGCTCCGACCTGTCGCGCGCGGCCTACATGAGCACGGGCGACATCCAGAACGACCCGATGATCGCCCGGGCTCCGGGCGCGGGGGTGGTCCCCGGGTTCGCGGGCCTCTCGCAGCTCTCGGCGATCCAGCTCTTCCCCGCCACGTCGGCAGTGAACGGCCTGACGCTCTCCGGCCGGAACGGCGTCGATCCCGTCGCCCTCCAGATCGGCGGGAACATGACGTCGACCGATCAGTTCGCCGGGAGCCTGCAGCCCGCCGTGGCCGGAGGCTGCGAGCAGATCTTCTTGAACCCGCAGACCCCGGCGATGTTCCGCGTGCTCAACTCGGCGTCGCCCGCGAGCGAGCTGAATAACCTCTTCCAGCCGGTGCCCAACGGGGTGAACGCGCAGTTCATGGTGCGTGTCTTCGACAAGTCGGGGCACTCGCAGTTTCTCGTCACGTGCCCCGGCGTGCCCACCGGCCTCCTCGGCGGCGCCCCGAACTGGCAGCCCTTCGTTCTGGTCGCGCCGGCGACGCCGGTGCTCACGGCGAAGGACACCAACGGCGTCAGCAGCCTGACGGGCTTCTCCTCGGGCGACCTCTGGGTCAACCCGGTCCAGATCGTTCGCTGGGAGATCATGGCCGCCGCGAACGAGCCGGCGCAGTACACGAGCTCGCCCCTGGGCGGCCAGCCGCTCGCCCCGACGCTGATCGATCCGACCAAGTACGACCTCGTGCGGTCGTACGTCGACGCGGTGTCGGGCCTGGCCATTCCGCAGACGACCGAGATCATTGCCGAGTACGCGGTCGACTTCGACGTCGCGTTCTCCGTCGACAACGGCGTCGGCACCCTCGCGCCGAACCTCGTCACCTTCCCGTTCGACGACCCCCAGAACGCGCTGTCGGCCCCCAAGGCGCCGCTGGCCAACCCCGCCGCCATCACGGGCCCCGCGCGCATCCGCTCTGTGCGGGCCCGCCTGGTCACGCGAACCGCGCAGGCCGACCGCACGCTCAACGTGGCCGTACCCGGCAACGCCGGCACCTTCATGTACCGGTACTGCATCCTCCCGGGCGGCTGCGACCCGGTGAACGCGACCGGCGTCCTCCAGTACGCACGCGCCCGCACGCTGACGATCGAGGTCGCGCTTAGCAACCAGTCGCGGAGCTACTTCTTTTGAACGCGCTCGCCCTCGCCAAGCGCCGCGCCGCGCGCCGCCGCCTCGACGGGGGGGCGATCATGTTCATCGTGGCGATGACAATCGCCGTCCTCGCGTCGGTCGGGATCTACGCGCTCGTCGCCGCCACCACCGAGGTGCGAATGAGCGGCAACGAGCGGCAGAGCACGCAGACGCACTACCTCGCGGAGTACGGCATCCTCGGCGCCGCGCGCGAGATCTCGTCGACCATCGCCGACAAATACGTGCAACTCATGGCGTCGAACCCCGACACCTGCCTCTCGCTCGCGGCGGTGCCCGCCACCGCGGGGCCGCTCGCGCTCCAGTGCCGGCGCCTCGGTGGATCGCAAGAGTTCCAGTCGGCCTGGGGGAACGCGACGCCGGTCACCGTCGTCTATGGCGGCAAGGTCCCGTATGCGCCGGGCTTCGCGCCCGGAAGCTTCGGGCCCACGCCGATGACCGGTGACTTCTTCGTCGAGCTGAGCGAGCCGTCGCAGGAGCCCGCGCCCGGGTACTCCGACCAGTGCGCCGACCGGCTCACGGTGACGTCGTACGGGTTCACGCAGCCGCAATACCCGCTGCTCGCCGGCGGCGGCCAGAACGGCGTGTTCGGCGGCGAGGGAATCGAAGTTCAGCGCGCGCGCATCAAGGCCGAGCCGGTGCCGTGCCGCGGGACGAAAGGCAGATGATGAGGATCGTAGTCCGTCGGTCTCTTTCAGCGGTCGCCGCGAGCGCGGCGTTCGCGACGATCGTCGCGGCTCCGGCGACGGCGCGCGCGCAGCTCGACGTGAACCCGCCGCCGCCGAACGTCCTCATCTTGCTCGACAACTCCGGCTCCATGGAGCGGATGATCGACGGCGCGGTCCCCGAGGCCGAGGGCAACAACTGCAACTTCGACACGAACGGGAACCCGATCGCGGCGGCGACCCCGCCCAAGGCGAACCGGTGGGGCGTGCTCATTCAGGCGCTGACGGGCACCTTTCAAAACAACTACAACTGCGTCTCGATGCCGCGCGCCAGCGGCAGCCAGTTTCAGCAGGAATACCAGATCAACGGCAACAAGCCTTACGACACCGACTACTACCTCAATTACCACCGACCGGTCATGCTCGACCCGTCGACCACGCCAGCGACGGCGTGCGTGATCGCGCCAGGCGCGCTGCCGGGGGCCGTAACCCCCGCGGGCGTCGGCCCGAGCCGGAAAGGCTCCGGCGACCAGCCCGCCGGCCAGGGTAAGTACGCCACCGACTTTCCGCCGGACGCGATCATCATGCGCCCGTATGCGCAGACGAGCGTCGTGGCCAACCCGTTAGCGGGCGCCTGCTCGCAGTTTCCGAGCAACCAGTACACGTCGTACCAGTTCCAGGACGGCGCCATTCCCTCGTCGTCGAACCTCATGCGCTTCGGCCTCATGACGTTCGACGAAGACCCGAGCCAGCTCACGGGCGTGACGACCGGCGCGAATCCGACGGTCATCGGCCCGGGGGCCACCGACGCGCAGACGTCGGCGTTCGGCGCCTTCGCCGGGATGTGGAGCTACTACCCCGGGTGGAACCTGGGCGCCGCGTCCCCCTACCTCGAGAACCCAACGAAGTGCCCGGGGCCGCCGCAGCCCTACGCCGTCGGCGCGCGAAACCCCGCCGCGCCGCCGTGGGAAGGGCGAATGATCACCTTCCCCGTCGCGAACGACATGGCGACGCAGCAGACGAATAACCAGTCGGTCGTGAGCGTCGTGCTCGCGACGCGACCGTACGGCGGGACGCCGCTCGCCGGGATGATGCGAGACGCCGAGTATTACCTCTGGCAGGATCCGACGGGGCCCGAGCAGAGCGACCCGCTCGTTCATTGCGGAGAGCGCCCCCAGTACATCATCGTCTTGACCGACGGCGCGCCGAACCTCGACATGAGGCCTGCCTGCGACAACAACAGCGTCAACCCAGCCGGTACCGGAGGCGTATGCCCGTTCGCGACGGCATCCGGAAATGGCGGGCCGGAGGACACCGCGCTCGAGCTCAACCAGGGCAACAGCAACGTCCATAGCGTGACGACGTACGTCGTCGGCTTCGCGGTGTCGTCGTTCAACGACGGCGGGACCGTTGCCCAGTGCTCGAGTCTTGCGAATGGCGGGCTCCTCGACAGCCGGTGCAACTCAGCGCCTCTGGTCCCCGGAGCTCCGCCGCCGCCCCCGCAGCCCTGGGACGCTTGCTGCGAGCTGCAGAAGATCGCGGTCGCGGGCTCCAAGAACAACAAGGTCCCGACCCCGGCGTACTTCGCCGACACCCCCGGCGATCTCCAGAAGGCGCTGAGCGACATCCTGGCGCAGATCGCGTCGCACGCGACCACGCGGACCACGCCGTCGTTCTCGCCCGTGAGCCAGGGCGCCTTCGCCGATCCGAACACGCCCACCACGGCGGCGCAGGTGTTCCTCGCCTCGTTCAACCCGAGCCCGGGGCAGCCCTGGACCGGCGACGTCACGCGCACGCGCGACCAGTGCCAGTTCTCGTCGGGCTCGTACACGGTGCAGCCCTCGTTCGACCCCACGAAGGGCGACGACTTCGGCGTGAACCTCAACTCGCACATCGGCAGCACGCGCGAGTTCATCGCCTTCTTGCCCGACACCAAGGCCACCCTCCCCACGGTCGACGCGACGACGACGATCCGGCCCTACGTGACGACGACCGTGGGCGACGGCCTCGGGCGCTACAGCGCGCGCACGTTCGCGGGCCCGGCGACCAACGTCATCCCGAACCTCTCGCCCGCGGCGATGCAGATCACCCTGCCAGTGCCGTACTCGTCGACGGTGACGCACGCCCCGGTGACGCCGGGCCTCTCCCCGGCGAACTACACCACGATGGTGCTCGACTACACGTTCGGGCAGCCGTCGTTCAGCAACAACCCGGGCGACTTCCCCTTCGTCTCCCGGTACAATGCCGCCCTCGGCGACATCTACCACGCGGCTCCGGCCGTGGTCGGGCCGCCCGGGACGCTGCTTCAAGATCCGCTCTACCAGGGGTTTCAGTCGCTCTGGCAGACGCGCAAGCAGGTCGTTTACGTCGCCACGAACGACGGGCTCCTGCACGCGTTCTGGGCCGACGAGACCAAAATCGAGAACAACGAGCTCTGGGCGATGCTCCCTCCGGCGGTCATGCCGAACCTCGCGGGGACGTACCCGTCGAGCCACTCGCTCCTGCTCGACGGCTCGCCCATCGTGAAAGACGTCGTGTGGGACCGCGCGCTCTCCGCGAGCGACCCGACCGCTTGGCACACGATGCTCGTCGCGAGCTTCGGAGCGAGCAACCGCGGATACTACGCGGTCGACGTGACGAACCCCGATCCCAGCAAGCTCTCGAGCGGCACCGTGCCCGCGTATGCGCCGCCGACCGGCCCCCCCGGCCCCGTGCTGCGGTGGCAGCTCACCACGATGCCGATCGGAAACTTCCCGCTCTTCGCGTCGAAGGCCGCCACGCCGGCGATCACCACCCTCTTCCTGAACCCGGGCGACGGCGGCGGCGCGCGCGAGATCGGCGTCGCGATCTTGCCCGGCGGCTCCGACGGCGCGCCGAACACGCTCGCCGAGTGCGCGCGCGCGACGAAGACCAGCGACTCGCAGCCCGCCAACGGCTACGCGTACCGGAAAAACGTCCGCTGCTGGGGCGGCACGTCGAAGCCGGGCGACGCCGTCACCGGCCGCTCGCTCTCCGTCGTTCGCGTCGACACGGGCGAGATCCTCCAGGTGTTCATGCGAACCGACGATCTGGCCACGAGCGTCGCCTACAAGAACGACACGCTCAACGCGGCCAACCGGATCCGCAACACGCCGCTCGACTCGCCGATGACGGGCACGCCGCTGGTGTACCCGGGCGACGTGGGCTCGTCGGCCACCAAGGTGTTCGTGTCCGACGCCGACGGCACGATCTGGAAGTTCGACCTCTCAAGCCCCGATCCGACGCAGTGGACGGGCGAGCTGTACCTCGACCTCTACAACACGACGGTCGACACCAACGCCACGTCGTGGGCCGACGGGCAGCCCCTCCAGGTCTCGCCCACCGTCGCGCTCGACCCGATGGGTCAGGTCGTGATCAACGCGGCCACCGGCCAGACCGACACCTTCGACTCGAACGGGGTCGAGTTCGTGTACTCGATCACCGAGAAGGTGCAGGGCTCGTCGTCGCCCAAGCTCCGGGCGTTCGTCAACTGGTACATCGGGTCGCCGCTCGTGACGCCGCCGTCGGAGACGTTCCCGCCCTCGCCGCAGGCCACCGTGACGAACCCCGCGCTCTTGCCGGGCGAGCGCGTCTCCGGGCCGATGACCGTCTTCGACGGCAAGCTGTACTTCGCGACCTACGCGGCATCTCCGACGCCCCCCGCCGGGCAGCCGGTGACCATGTGCACGAACGCCGTCGCGCGCATCTGGGGGCTCGACTTCATCAACCCGGCCGACAAGAATTGCAGCATCGCGGCGAGCGGCATGTGCGACCGCTCCATCGGCGGCGTCCCGATGCTCACGCTCCCGCCGCCCTCTCCGGCGAGCCTCTTGGTCGCGAACGTCACGCCGAGCGCGAGCGACGCGACGCTCGCGAACGTCGTCATCCCGGGCCTGTCGGTGAACGAGACCCCCGCGTGCGCAGGCGCAGGAACCCCGGCGACCGACCAGTACGTGGCGGGCGCGACGCACACGCAGCCGGCCAACGTGACCAAGGGCGGCTACAACGTGATGGCCCAGCTGGGGAAGGGGGCCGCGGTCGGCCCCGGAGCCGCCACCCTCAGCAACCTGACCGTTCCCCAGCCGATCTCCCCGACCTTGATCGACTCGTGGGCGGCGGTGATCGAGTGAGCCGATCGCGCGGCCTGCCGGCATCGCTCGCCGCGGCGTTCGCCGTGGTGGCGGCGACGGGGGGGCTCGGCGCGGCGTGCAACTCGGCGCGAACGACGAACGATCCCCCGCCGGCCGCGAGCACCGTGCCGGTGAAGGCCCCCGCGCTCCCGGCGGATCATCTGGCGCCGGACGAGCTGCTCGAAGGCTCGGCGCAGGTGTTCGGCATCACGTTGCCTCAAGGCATGAAGGTCGACGCGACGTTCACGAAGCTGGCGTACGCGAGCGGACCGGTCGCGCTCCACCCGCTGGTCGACTACTTTCGCGCGCGCCTCCAGAACGGCGGCCTTCGCGAGGGCGAGGGGTCGGCCACGTTCGAGCACGTGACCGCCCCCGGCAAGTCCGAGCCGGCGCTCACCGTCCACCTCGGGACGTTCGGCGACGTCGTGCGCGTCGTGATCCGGGACGAGACCGTCCCGGTCCTCCCGCCCTTGCCCGACGATCCGGCGCGGTTCAAGCGCGCCGGTCTCACGCCGAGCGGCCGCGTGCTGGATCCAACGCACCTCGACTGAGCGCGCAAAAAAAATGAAATTGCCCGGCCCCACCCTCGTGCAGTCGCCCATCGAAGCCGACCTCGTCGACGAGCTGCGCTTGGTGGCCTATCCGGTTGGCGCGAGTCGCCAGCGTCCGTCATGAAATCGACGTCGTGCGTGGCATCACGGCTTTTTGATCGTTTCCAGACCGGACCGCACAGTAGAGTCTGTGACGTGTCGAGCCTCTTTCGACGAGTGAATTCGCGACGCACGGCGTGGTGCAAGCGGGCGCGCGTCATGGGCTTCGCGGTCGCGTGCGCAAGCGTCACCGGAGCTTGCGGTCTCGACCTCACGGGCGAGGAGTTCGTGAACCCGGACGCCGCGGGGACCGCGAGCGACGACGGCGGAGCGGCGAGCCTCGACGGAGCCGCGATGGACTCCGGGAATGGCTTCGTCGGCGACGACGGGACTGGCAGCGACCCCGCCGACAGCTCGACACGCGACCCCAACTCGGCGCCCGGGACATGCAACTTCGCTGGGACGTGGGGGAGCCTGGTCACCATCGCCGTCAGCTGGGCCCCCATGGGCCTGAACATCCAGACGTTCCTTCTCGCGCCAGGCACCGGCACGATCAAGCAATGGATCAAGGGGGTCCGGCTTCAGCACGGAAGCCAACTCGAAGACACGACCGTCGTCTGCGGCATCCAGCTGCCCGACTTTCGCGGCACGCTGGTGGTCGCTGGGCAGACGTACGGCGTCCTCTTCCCGGACTCGCTGTTCGACGGCATGGGCCTCCCGAGCTTCAAGGTCGACGCGATGGTCGGGAGCTCCGCTCCAGGCGCGGCCTTCAGCGCCTCTGCGAGCGCCGCGATGCTCGGCCTTACATTGACCAACCCCACGACCGACGCCTGGCCGGCGAACGTCGAGACGGCGACGGACCCCGACAACGACGGAACGCCTGGAGTCACCGCCAGCGTGGCCCAGGGCCCGGTCCCGCCTCCGAGCGACGCGGGCTCGTACTCCTACATCGCGGTCGGCATCCCGGCGCCGTTCCAGCCGGTAGAGGTCTCCCAGAAGCTCCGTCTGGCAATCCGGCAGATCACGGAAGTCACCGGGACGGTCGTCGACTGCGACCACATTTCCGGCGCTGCGACGATTCCGCAAATCGCGGGGGCCTACGCGATCAACTCGCATGTCATCGGGTGCGAGCTCCTCGACGGGGGCGATTGTTCCGAGGCGCAGGCCAGCTTCGTCGACAACACGCAGCCCGTGTTCGCCCCGTCCGGCACGACCAGCTACACGTCCGTGCGCCTGCCGGCGGGCGCGACCTGCGCGACCGTGCGGGCCGCGCTGAATTAGTTTCGCGCTGAGCGGGCGTTATCCGGCATCGACAACGTCAGCGGCGGCGCCCCGCGCCGCGTCGGTCATTGCGGGCGCGCTGGAGGGAGCGATCGGCGGCCGCCGAGCCTCTCGACCAGCGTGGTGTAATGGAGGGCCATGGCGGCGTGAGTGCCGAGGAGCGCGAAGAGCTCGTGATCGATGGGCTCGAGCTTCGGCTTGTGGTCGAGCAGCTTAAAGATCGCGATCGCGCCGGTCACGACGCCCTCGACGATGAGGGGAATGCAGGCCGTGAGGTTCGTCTCGCGCGGCGATCGCGGCGACGCCGGCGACTCGCTCTCGATGTAGGTCTGCCGCGAAAGGGCGCACTCGCCGATGATGCCGTCGCCGATCGCGATCCTCTGGAGCGGCGCGGGCTCGATCCCGAACGACGATGAGAGCACCAGCGCCGATCCGTCGGAGGTCGTCTCGAGCACCGCCAGCTCCTCGCACCCGACGAGGTTGATGACGATCTCGTGGATGGCCGCGAGGACGTCGCCGCGTCCGATCGAGCCGTGCACGCGAAGCGTCGCGACGTACAGGTTCGACACGTTGGTGTTCTGCGCCTCCACCTCCTCGTATTTCTGGAGGTACGAGCGCCGCTCGGCGTCGATGGTCGCGATCCGCTCCTCGATACGGAGCCGGTCCTTCCGTTCGCGATCGAGCTCGCCCTCGAGAGTGTGGATGAGCGCGCAGAGCTTCGCGTTCTCGTCGATGAGGCCGCGCAGGTACTCCTGCGTATTCTGCTGGACCTTCCGGACGTAGTCGCCGAGGTCGTCGACTCCGTCCGTCACGCTCCACCTCCGAGGTGGTGCGTGATCTTGTCGACCAGCTCTTTTTGATTGATGGGTTTGGTCACGAAATCGGTCGCACCGTTCACGTGCGCGGACAGCTTGGTCTTCTCCTCTCCGCGCGTCGTGACCATGATGATCGGCGTGAGCTTGGTGGCCTCCATGGCGCGCAGCAAGCGGCACGTTTCGAGGCCGTCCATGTTCGGCATGACGATGTCGAGCAAGATGAGATCCGGCCGATGCTCGGCCGCCATGCGTAGCGCCTGGGGCCCGCCCGTCGCCTTGTGGACCTCGTACCTCGATCGCAGGAGCAACTCCTCCATGATGAGGACCGTCGCCGAGTCGTCGACGAGGAGAATCTTCGGTTTGCGTTCGGAACCCATGCTGTCGCTCCGCAGTCTCGTTGGATGGTAGTCGCTCACCATTAACCGTAGGGGAAACCGCCCACGAGAAGAAGTGGGGTTCGAGGGCGCGATCCCCGGGCGCGGCGACCCCTCTCGCGTCGCGCCGCGTCGCGCCGCCTCGCGCCGCCGCCACACAAGGTCGCCGTCGTGGGTGTTCTCATGAGGCTCGACGACTTCTGACGAGGGTACAGGCTCGCGTATTGCGCGTGGCGCGCGTGGCGCGCGTGGCGCCAGGCGGTCCCGATCGCCAGGCGGGCTCACGCGGCGCTGCGTGAACGTCACTGTCGAGCTCGTGACGACATCGGTGCTGGGCGACCGGCGCGAGCTAGGATCAGACTGCCGTGCCCAGCCCCTACGCCGACGAAGGCCTCTTCCGCGCGCTCTTGACCAAGGCCGTCGCGGGCAAGGCTAGCGACATTTACATGAAAGCGGGGCAGCCGCCGGGCGCGCGCATTCGCGGCGAGATCGTCTACTTTCGCACCGAGAAGATCACGGCCGACGATACCACCGCGCTCGCTCGTTTCGTCATCACCAATCCCGAGGTGCTGGCGCACCTCGATCAACTGAAGGAGTACGACGCGGGGTACTCGGTCGCCGGCATCGGTCGCTTTCGCGTGAACGTCTACCGGCAGCGCGGCAGCCTGGCCATCGTCATGCGCTTCATCCCGTACGAGATCCCCGAGCTCGACTCGCTCGGACTGCCGATGCCGGTCACGCGCGACCTCGCGCAGAAGGAGAACGGGATGGTGCTCGTCGTCGGCGCCGCGGGGACCGGCAAGAGCACGTCGGTCGCCAGCATGATCGCGGATCTCAACGCGACGCGGGCGCTGCACATCGTCACCATCGAAGACCCGATCGAGTTCCTGCACCGCGACAAGCTCTCGAGCGTCAGCCAGCGCGAGGTGGGGATCGACACCGACAGCTTCGCGACGGCGCTGCGAGGCGCGTTGCGGCAGAGTCCAGACGTCATCTTCATCGGCGAGATCCGCGACGAGATGAGCATGGAGATCGCGCTCCGGGCCGCCGAGACCGGGCACCTCGTACTGGCGACGCTCCACACGATCGACGCGATACGCACGGTCAACCGCATGCTCGCGCTTCTGCAAGGCGAGCCCGACGACAACCGAACGCGGATCGCCAGCTGTCTTCAGGGAGTCATCGCGCAGCGGCTGCTCACCCGGGCCGACGGCCGCGGCGTCGCCCTCGCGGCGGAGGTGCTCGTCGCGTCGCAGTCGGTCAAGGAGAGCATCCGGCGCCCGGAGAACAATCCGTCGCTCAAGTCGCTGATGGAGAAGGGAGCCCACCCGTACGGAATGCAGACTTTCGCCATGGCCGTCGCCCAGCTCCTCGCGGATGGAATCATCGACGCGCGCGTGGCCGAGGCCGCGCTGGGGTAGTCGGCGCCGCGGCTCGTCGCGTACGGCGGGACGCCACCGCGGCAAGGTGGACGTCGAGGGTTCGAATCCCTTCTCCCGCTC
>CALFNG010000268.1 GCA_937902985.1 uncultured Myxococcales bacterium | reverse complement strand
CGCCGTGCTCAACGCACAGGAAGTGCGTTTCCGCGCGGCGGCCGCCGAGCCGGACCCGCTGAACTCAAAGGACGGGCACTCTTGATCATCCGTGCGGACGGGAGCGAGAGGGCTTGCCGCTTCGCGGCTTGCGCGAGAGGGCTTGCCGCTTCGCGGCTGTGCGGGGGATTGCGCTTGTTCCGTTGATGGTGCGGTTTTTCTGCGATTGCGAACGACGATGCGCGAAAGACGCTGATTTGGCTGGGGATTCGTCACGGACGGCTTGCCGGTTCGGCCGCCCGGTACCAGAATGCGCGCGCGTACCCATGCGTGCCGTGGTTTCTCATCTTCAGATCGTCGCTGCGATTTTGATCGCAATGCTGGCGATGGGGAGAGGTTTGCCCGGGATCGTGAGCGCGCTTCGCGACGCGCCTTCGCACGTGTGCACGTGCGCTTCGGGCGGCGATCACGCGTCGTGTCCGGTCTGCAACAAGACGCTCGAAGAGCACCGCGCCTCGCCCTGTCCCGAAGCGAAGCGCGTTCCTTGCGGCAATGGGCACGTCGCGGACGCGGCGAGCGGCGAGGTCGTGACGCTGCCCGCCCCAGTCGCCTTGGTCGCCCGCTCGCTCGAGAAGCTCGACGCGCCGAGCGCGCGCTACGTGGTGATTCGTCAGTTCCTGCTCGAACCAGCAACGCCTCCTCCTCGATCCGCTTCGACATAACCCACCCCGGTTCGTCGACAATCAGCGATCTTTTTGAGGAGAAGCGAATGACTTCGATCGATAGAGGTTTGTTCTCGGGTTCCCGTGCGTTCGCGTTCACGACGGCGCTCGTCGTGGTCGCGGCGTGCAGCAGCAGTAGCACCGGCGCCGCAGGCTCGACGCAGCCCGACGCGGTGACCTGTGCGTCGCCGGGCGGTCCCGTGCCGGTCGACGCGACGCACCCGGCCGACGACCATTGTACAGCCGGCGGCATGGACATCAAGCAGGCGACCGACCTTGTGTCGTGCACGGTGACCGCAGCGCCCGCCGGAGACGCGGCCGATGACGCCGGAGACGACAGTGGCGACGCGGCCGCGGCCGCGACGCCGAGCGACGGCGGACCCACGGGCGACTGCGACCCGTCCGCATTCGGCGCCTCGATGTACGGAACCGCGGGCAGCGACGATGACTGCAAGTACGACGTGCGGTGGACCTCGACCCCGATCTGCGAAGGCGGCAACGGCGTGTACTTCACGGTCACCGCGACGAAGCGGGTCGACGGGACACCCCTTACGGGCGCCGCGCCCTACATCGAGTCCGTGCAGGCTTGCTCCCACCCGTCCCCGAACCCTCCCCCGCCCGCCATGACCCAGGCCGAGGAGGCGCCGCCCGGCACCTACAAGATCGGTCCCATCGTCTTCGACCGCCCCGGCGGTTGGGTCGTTCGCTTCCACTTCTACGGAACGAACTGCGAAGACACGGTCCCGACGTCGCCCCACGGTCACGCGGCCTTCTTCGTGAACGTGCCGTGATCGCGCTCTTTCGGGTGAAGGCGGTCGCAGTCGCGATCGCCTGCGCCGCGTGCTCCTCGGGATCCACGGGACCCGCTTCGTTTCCCGCGGACGCGTTCAGCACGTCGACGACCGACTCGGGCGCGCTTCGCGTCGAGCTGCGGACCTCACCGCAGCCACCGGCGCGAGGCACGATCGAGGCGCAGTTCGTTGTCACCAAGATGGCCGACGGTTCGCCGGTCGATGGGCTCACGCTCGCCGTCCAGCCGTGGATGCCGGCCATGAACCACGGCGCCATCGCTCCGACCGTCACGCCCGAAGGCGAAGGCAAGTACCTCGTGACCGAGCTGGACGTGTTCATGCCCGGCCACTGGGAGCTGCGGACGGCGGTCTCCGGGCCGATGACCGACCATGTCACTCCGGCCTTCGACATCCAGTAGCGCCGGGCTGCGCGTCTCGACGACGCCGGTCGCGTCGGCCGTTCGGGTGGCGTCCGTCGCGATGCTCCTGGTGCTCGCAACGCCTTCGCTCGCGCGAGCGCAGGCTTGCTGCGCGGGAGGCAGCGCGATCACGCCCGGACGCCTCGAAGCGCACGAGACGGCGCTCGTCGGCGTGGAACTCCGCGCGGCGAGCGTGCTCGGGTCGTACGACTCGGGGGGGCACTACGCCGGTTCCCCGTCGGGCGACACCGAGTTCGATCTGGAGCAAGACATCTTCGGCGCCGTGCGCGTGCTGGGGCGAGGCCAGGTCGCGCTCCTCGTTCCCATCGTCGAGACGCGGCGCCAGGCCGCCGATCTGTCGCGCTTCGGCGGCGGCGTCGGCGACGTCAACGCCAGCCTTCGATACGACTTCATCTCGGCGGGCGAGTCGCGGTACGTACCCGGCGTCGCGCTCCTGGTGGGCGTCACGGCCCCCACGGGCACGGCGCCCGAGTCCGCGACGGCACCGCTCGCGGTCGATGCGACGGGCATCGGCGCCTGGCAAACCAACCTGGCTCTCGCGCTCGAGCAGACCTACGGCTCCTGGTTCGTCAACGCCACGGCCATCGTCGCCAAGCGCACGCCTCGCTTCGGCCAGACGCTCGGCACCCAGGTCACGCTCCTCGCCGCGGGCGCGTACACGTTCGACAACGACATGGCGGTGGCGCTCTCGGTCTCGTACGCCTTCGAGGGCGACGCCACCGACTCGAACGGGAACGACGTGTCGTTCAGCTCGAAGCGACTCACGTCCGTGAGCGCGTCGTACCTGTGGCCGATCGACGACACGTGGCGGCTGCTCGGCAGCGTCTTCGTCGAGCCCCCGCTCAGCCACATCGGCAGCAACCAGCCCGCGTCGTCCGGCCTCACGTTGACGGTGATCCGGTCATGGTCATGAAGGGCGGCGGCAAGACCTGGGCGCCGATCGCCTGCGCCCTCGGCGCGAGCGGGCTCGGAGCCGGATGTGCGGCCGCGCCCGGAGCGGCGACCACGACAACGTGCGCCAGCGCCCAGAGCCAAGGCAACGCCAGCGTCCAGAGCCAAGGCAACCTGCCGGACACTCCCCTCGTCGGCCCCGCGGGCGTCGCGGGAGAACCCGACGAGACGCTCGGCGCGAGGGCGCTCGCGGCCCGATCGCCGTTCACGGTCCTGATCTTCTTTTCGCCCGACTGCCACTGTCTCGCCGTGCACGAGCCTCGCCTGCGCGCTCTCTACGACGCCGACCACCCGCGCGGCGTTCAGTTCGTGATGGTCGACTCCGAAGTGCGCGGCTCGCCCGAGCGAGACGCCGAAGAGGCGCGACGGCGCGCGTATCCGTACCCCATCCTTGTCGACCCGGGCGGCCGGCTCGCGAACGCGCTTCACGCCGAGTACGCAACCTATGCGGTGGTCGTCGACTCGGCTGCCCGCATTCACTATCGGGGCGGCATCGACTCCGACCGGACGCACCTCCACGACGGCCGATCCCGGTACCTCGAGCAAGCGCTCGACGACCTGCTATGTCATCGGGAGCCTCGTCTTGCCGACGGCGAAGCCCTCGGCTGCGCGCTCCAGACGTGGTGAGCTCATGACCCGAGGCCCTCGTTTTCGTCTTCCCCTAGCTCATGCGGCCGTCGCCGCGGCCCTCGTCACCCTCGCATCGCTGGCCCCGGCGTGTGGCGGCGGCGGCTCGCGCGACCCAGCTCAGGCGTGCCCGAACCTCGGCGACCTGACGTGCCCGTCGCCCCCGCCCAGCTACAAGACCGACGTCGAGCCGATCATCGCGAGGCGCTGCTTCCCGTGCCACGCGCCCGGCGGGGTCGAAGTCTCGGCATTCGACCTGTCGACGTACGCAGGCGTGCAGAGACACCAGTCCCCGGTCCTGTCCGCGATCCATCTCTGCCTGATGCCTAAAGCGGGCGCCCCTCCGCTGACGGTCGACGAGCTCACGACGTTCATCGAATGGCTCGAGTGCTCGGCGCCCAATAACTAGGCAAACGTTGGCCGAGCGGCTGCTACCCTCGATTGAAAGATGGCGGTGGTGCACTTCATTTGCGGACCCCCGGGCGCGGGTAAGACGACGTACGCCATGGCGCTCGCCGACCGGGCGAAGGCGATCCGCTTCACCATCGACGAATGGATCGCGACGCTCTTCGTCGCCGATCGGCCGCCCACCGCGAGCCTCGCGTGGGCGCTCGAGCGAACCGCCCGGTGCGAGGCGCAGATGTGGCCGATCGCCGATCGGCTCCTCGAGCGCGGCGTCGACGTCGTGTTCGATCTCGGCGTCTCGCGGCGCGATCACCGTGATCGGTTCCGCGCGCGCGCGAGCGAGACGCGGGCCTCGATCAAGATGCACTACCTCGACGTGCCGCGCGACACGCGGCGAGCCCGCGTGCACGCGCGAAACGCCCAGCGCACGGGCACCTACGCGTTCGAGGTCACCGACGCGATGTTCGACTGGATGGAGCAATGGTTCGAGCTCCCCTCGGACGACGAGCTCTACGGCGCGATGATCGTCTGCGACAGCTGAGCGACGCCGACGGGCTCAAGGAGTTTGGTCGGGGACCTCCACCTGCTCGGTCGGAACGATGGGTGTGGGCGCGACGCTCGGGACGTCGAAGGCCTGGCCGAACGACAGGAAGAACGCGAACGGCGCGACGCGTGACCCGATCGACGGATCGATCGGCCGCTCGATCGGGAACCCGATGTCGGCTCGAAAGACGCCGCGATCGAGCTGCGGAAAGAGCGCACGCAACCCGACGCCGAGCGACTGATAGGGCTCGAGGGTCGAGAAGGTCCGGAACGCGTCGCCGGCGTCGAAGAACCCCACGGCCGCCAGCTGGCACGAGAGGATCTCCACCGGTCGCGACCGGAACTCGACGTTGTACGTGAGCACGTTCTGACCCATGAAGAACTCCGTGGGAAAACCGCGCAGGCGATCGCCACCGAGGAACGTGGTCTGATTCAAGTAGTTGCGCCAGCGCCACATGAGCCTCCCGTCGACGACGAGGCGCCCGACGCCGGCGATGGTTGGCGTGACGAGGTGCGCGAAGGGCTCGAGGAGGGCGTCTGCGACGCGATGCGCCTCGGGCTCGGTCATCGAGGCGACCCCGACGCGAAAGACTCCGTCGCGAACGACGAACGTGTACTGCGCGGAGGCCGCGAGGCTCAGAACATCGCGCGACGAGCCGAGCGCCCGGACGCTCGGCGCCACCCGGAGCACGATGTCGTGGCCGAGGCGGTAGTCCTCCTGGAGGGCGAGCGTGTCGAAGTCGATGACCCGCACGTAGCGCTTCGTGTACGTCTCGTACTGGAACGCGGGGCCGACGCGCGTGTCGCTGACCGGAACCCTGGCGGCCCTGAAGTCGGCGACGGCTCGCGGATCGAAGCCCGAGTAGTCGATGCGATAGACCTGCGCGTCGATCCCGAGCGAGACGAGAAAGTCGTGCTTCGTGTCCCAGCCGAACGACCGCCGCAGGTTGTACGCGGTCTTGTACTCGCGCGCTCGGTACTCGTAGGGCACCTGCTCGTTGGTCAACGGATCGGCGTACGAGAAGAGCTTTCCGGCCACGTAGTCGTAGTGGCGCTGCTCGATGTCCTGCCACTCGGTCAGCGCGTCCCAGGCCCACGCCGTCTCTGCCGAGTAGAGCGGCTGCCCGGCGATGAGGTACCCTTGCGAACCCTCGGTCGAGCCGCTCGCGTGGTTGATCACGACGTCGGCGTCGGCCACGACGGCGATGCGAGAGGAGTCGACGCGCGAGATCGCATAGCCGGCCCCGAACGTGTACGCGAAGGGCTGGAGGATGAACGTCGCGCTGACCGTCTGGTGGCGGCCGAAGAGGTTGCGCTCCTCGGGGTGGAGCTCGAAGGACTCGAGACCGCCGGACGTGTACTGCGCGTCCCACGAAGCGCGGAGACTCCACACGTCTTTCGTGATGACCACGGCGCGCACGCGATCGGGAGCGCTCCCCAGCGCGGCGATCACGAGAACGACCGAGAGCTGGGGGAGCTGGCGGAGGTTCCGGATGGTGTCGTCGGCGAGCGCCTCGCTGAATCGCTCGCCCTCGTGGAGGAGCATCTCGCGGCGCACGACCGACTCGCGCGTCGTGACATGAAAGACGTTGAGCCAGCGGGGCAGCGGGTCCCGGTCTTCGATGACGTCGAGCGGGACGACGTCGATGCCTTCGACGATCTTGCCCTCGGGCCTCGGGTCGACCTTCGCGTGCAGCGTCGCGAGCGCCTCGTCGATCGTCTGCTGCTCGTACGCCGAATGCATCTGCGCGCGCTGCGCGGCAGGCGGAGCCTGCGCGTACGCCACCCCGGCGAATCCCGTCGCCAGCGCCGTGAGCACGCCGAGCACGCCCGGCTTCGTCACTCGGCGGCGGCGTGGGCTGGTTCGCTGCGCGGCGCCAGCTGGTAGTTCGCGGCGTCGAACCGGCGCAGCTTGAGGCGGTACTCGAACGTGAACCCCGGCCACGAGATGGTGTTCTTCCCCGAGCGGGTCAGATACCAGCTCTGCTCGAGAACGGTGAAATCGTCGATTCCGGCCTGCTTCAGGCGGATGGCCATCCCGAGGCCCGCGAACCCTGCACCCACGATGAGCACGTGTTCGTTCTCGCGTCGGGCGGCGCCATTGAGGTGCCGCGCGCCCGGTTGCTCACGGCCGGCGGTCGCGACTTGCGAAGCCATCGGCTGACGGTAGCGCCCGTACGAGGCCCGCGCGAGGCTGTCGCGCACGAGGCTCGAGCGCGGGGCGGGCGACGCCTCGCCCGTCTCGTCGCGCTCGCAGCGATCGAACGAGAACCGGCCGCGGGGGGGTTGCCTAACCGGCGAATCGCTCGCAGATGTTGAAGCGGTGGATATGGCCGTCTCTCTCGAGCGCGACGCCCTCGCTCGGCGCTACCGAGACGTGCGGGCGAGAACCGAGGCCCTCGCGGCGCCGCTCTCGCCGGAAGACATGCTCGTGCAGTCGATGCCCGAGGCGAGCCCCACCAAGTGGCACCTCGCGCACACGACCTGGTTCTTCGAAGAGTTCGTGCTCGCGCGCTTCGATCCTGCCCACGAATGGCGCGATCCGCGATGGCGCGTCCTCTTCAACTCGTACTACGAGGCGGCCGGCCCGCGGCACCCCCGGCCGGCGCGAGGGCTCCTCTCCCGGCCCTCGCTCGAAGAGATCCGCGCATGGCGCGCCCGCGTCGACGCGCGCATGATGACCTTCCTTGCCACGGCCGACGTGAACGCCCTCGCGACCACGCTGCTCGGCACGCACCACGAGGAGCAGCACCAGGAGCTGATCCTCACCGACGTGAAGCATGCCCTGGCGCGCAATCCGCTCCGGCCGGGCTATGCGTCCGCGCGGCGCATCGAGCCGCGGCGAGCGGTCGCGGCGCCCGCGCCGATGCCCACGCCGATAGCGTGGAGCGCGTTCGAAGAGCGCATCGCGCTCGTGGGGCACGAGGGCGGCGGCTTCGCGTTCGACAACGAGGGGCCGCGCCACCGCGTCCTCGTCGGTCCGTTCTCGCTGGCCTCGCGCCTCGTGACCAACGCCGAGTACGCGCGCTTCATCGCAGACGGCGGCTACGGGCGGCCCGACCTGTGGCTTTCGGACGGGTGGGCCCTCGCCCGGGCCGAGAGGTGGTCGGCGCCCCTCTACTGGGAGCGTTCGCCCGCGCCCGGCGGCGAGGAGGGCCCGTGGTCGGTGTTCACGCTGCACGGCGTCGAGGCGCTCGACGACCACACCCCGGTGACGCACGTGAGCCTCTTCGAGGCCGATGCCTACGCGCGCTGGGCCGGAGCCCGCCTGCCGACCGAGTTCGAGTGGGAGGTCGCGGCCGCCAAGACGAGCCGAGGCGCAGTCGACGGCAACTTCCTCGAGAGCGGGCGGCTCGCGGCCTCCCCCGCCCTCGAGACGGCCCACGAGGCGCGCGACATCGCGCAGCTCTTCGGCGACGCGTGGGAGTGGACCGGAAGCGCGTACCTGCCCTATCCCAGGTTTCGAACGGCCGACGGCGCGCTGGGCGAATACAACGGCAAGTTCATGAGCGGCCAGATGGTGCTCCGCGGCGGCTCGTGCCTGTCGCCGCAGGCTCACCTTCGCGCCAGCTACCGGAACTTCTTCCCGCCCCACGCGCGCTGGCAGATGACGGGCATCCGCCTGGCCTTCGACCGGCCCTGACAGGGGGCACCGGACCCCGCGCCCCTCACGAAAAGATGTCGGGCTCGGCGACCCCCAGGGCGACCGCGAGGCGGCGGCGCTCGTCGGGCGTGGGCGAACGCCGGCCCCGAACGATGCGACTCAGTTCGTTCTCGGTGAGCCCGGCTTCGCGTGCGATCTGGTATTGGCGCCGACCGGTCTGCGCGAGGTACGTCTTCAGCTTGTCGTTCATGGTCCGCCCGCGGGGCGTGTGCGACGACCCCGCCTACGGTCACCATGGATCGGGCAAGCCCGCGGGCTCCATAGTCATTTATTGATCCCGCCCAGCCGCGGCGTTCGGCGGCGCCCGCGTGCTACTACGTGGCCCAGCTCTCGGATGCATCCCGCGCCCACTGGCCCACGCCCACGCCCACGCCCACGCCCGGCGTTCGCGCGCGATTTCCCGGGTTCGCCGGGCCTCGACGCGCTAGTCGAGGCCTTCGCCCGCGGCGACTACGCGCGCGTTCGAGCCGACGCACCGGCGCTCGAACGGGCCAGCGACGACGACGCGATCAAGCAAGCCGTCCGCACGCTCGTCGAGCGCACGCGCCCCGATCCCCTGGCCGTCGCGCTGCTGGGACTTGCAGCGCTGATCTTCATCGTTCTCGCGGCGTGGGCGATCACGCACGGGAGGCCACCCGCGCGAGGCTGATCGCCGGACCCGGTTCAGCCGCCCGGTTCGTTCGACCCGGGGACCGACTTGATCTCTTTGCGAGCGTGCTTCCAGGCGCGCTGCACGACCCACGACATGGAGCGCTGCAAGCGGTGCGCTTCCTTTTGAATCTCCTCGAGCATCGTCTCTGGGAAGTAGAGGCTCTGCTTCCGCTTGTCGCTCTTCGGGAGATCCGGACCGCTTTTGTGCTCGTTGTCCGTCATGGCTGGTTGAACGGTATTGTGGCACGCGCGGCGGGCGCGAGTCGAGAGAACTCGGAGCAACGCTATTCGGCAGCCCTTGTGCGTCGATTGACGCCGGCCAGACGCATCGCGGCGACGTCGACGACAGCCTGGATGCCGCCCTGGATGCGGCCCGAGAGGGCGACCTCGCCGTGGGTCACGGCCCGGTGAAGGATCGTTGGTTTCAGGCCGAGCGAGAGCAGACTGGGCGTCACTTCGCTCGACGGGAACATCTGCGCGAACGCGGGCGCGCGCTTCAGGCGATCGGCGATCGCCTTTTCGAGGACCATGGACGTGTACTGGTCCGCGCCGCGAACGGGCGTGTTCGAGTTCATGACGATGTCGAGATCTTGCTTCCGGCAAAGCGATCGGAGGCCGGCGATCTTGCTCTCGAAGGGAGACCAGCTGTCGGCGGAGGTGCCGTTCTCGCCGACGCCCCACACGCCGGAGCTCGTATTCACGAACAGCGTCTGATGGCCCGAGGTGTGCCCGGGCGTCCGGAGCAGCATCACCCCGTCGCCGAGCATCAGATCGCCCGCCGTGAACGCGATGCGGTCGGTGTTCGCTCCAGCGCGCCCGTCGCGCACGAACCACGCCCGCTGGAGGGGATGAAGGTCGTCCCACTCGTCCCATTCGACCTTGGGCACGAGGAGCGTCGCGTTCGGAAAGCGCGGCGCCTGGCCCTCGTGGTCGGGGCCGGCGCTGATGCCCAGGATCGGCCGGAGATCTTGCGCGTGCAGGTGATCGAACGCGACGTAGTCGACGTCGACCGCATCGAGGCCAAAGTGGCCGAGCTGTTCGGTGAGCGGCTCGGACTCGCGCGCGACGAGCGCCTTCACTCGCCGGGGAACGTGCTCGGCGAGACGCGCGAAGAACGGGGTCGCGCGCGCGCCCGGCACGTCGGTCGGGTTGAAAAGAAGCGTCTTGAGCGCGCCCGCCTGAAGGAACTGAACGAGAACGCACCGGTGCGTGAGCAGCACGTAGGGCGCCACCGACAGCGCGGCGCCGAAGAACGCATACTTCGTCGGATAGGGCAGAACGACGATCGGGAACGTGCGAACGGAGACCGCGCGCGGACCCGCGGCGAAGCGGTGCCGCAACGCTTCTGCCGCGATGCGCACGGCGCGCAGCCGGGCGCCGCTCGCCGGCGTGGCCCAGGCAAGATCGAGATCGGCAATGCGCGTCGAAGGGCCAATCCCCGAAGCGAGGCCGGCCGTCGGGGGCTCCCGCAAGGGCTCGGGTGGCGTGCGCGGCATGGCCGGGATCGTAGTCCCGTATGGGTCATGCGCAATCCCGTGAAATGCTAGGCTCACGCACGCAGGCGACATGACCCCTGCCTGCAAGGTGCACGTCGACGACATTCTCGTCGATGCGCGCGCGGTCGCCGTCGCGGCTGCCGCGAACGTGCCCCTGGACCGGCTCGAGACGCGCTAGACGCGCCGGCTGAGGTCTGCGACAAAGGGGTATCGCATGAAGCTCGATCGCTCGGTCGTTCTCCTGGGCCTCTTCGCAGCGGGCGCCGCCGCGTCGATCGCCGCGTGCCATGTCTATGTCGACGAGCCCGCGAAGCCGCCGCCGCCCGCGGCCCCCGCGGCCGCTCCAGCGGCGCAGGCCGAGCCGAAGAAGGTCGTCCCGATCCACTTGCATGGGGCCGTCACGCCGGGAGCGGCGCCCGCAACGCCGGCGGTGCCGGCAACTCCCACCGGCCCGGCGACGTGCCTCGACACGACCGCCGTCGCGGTCGGTGAATGCGCGGCCGTGCAAGCGTCCGCCGCGTGCTCCGCGGCGCCCACGCCGCAGCAGAAGTGCAACGCGTACAAGGCCAACTTCATCCCCAAGGTGGGCGCCGCCGCCGTCGCGTGCATCACGGCGCTCAACAGCACGCAGGTTTGCGACACGACGTCGATCTCGACGTGCGCGCGAACCGCGCTCGCGCAGGCCTGCCCGGTGCCGGCCGTGGCGCAGCTATGCATCATCGCCGCGACGCCGTGCAAGACCACAGCGGCTGACTGCACCACCGTTCTCTCGGGCCTCAGCGACCAGGGCCAGCAAGCCGTCGCCCAGTGCGTGGCTCAGGGCTGCGGCGCCGGCCTGTCCGCATGCATCGACGGCCTGGCCACCGCGAGCACCGCCGCCAGCGGCACCCTCAAGCGCTGAGAGCTCGAACTCGGCTCGAACTCGGCTCGAAAAGAGGCGGGCGTCGGCTCCCCCGCGACCGCGATCACGGCACGATCTGGAGCGAGCAACCCGTGGTCGTCGACATCAGGTAGATCGTCGTGAGGGCGAGGAAGAGCGTGATCGCGCCGAGGCCGATGAACTTCGGGGCGGTCCAGTTCTTGTCGTCTTCGTCGAACTTCTTCTGCGCGAGCTCTTCGGATGTCGGCATTGCGGCACCCGGCTTGTAGGCGAAATCCACGGCCGTTTCAAGCGGGCGAGTCCGGCTTCGCTCGTTTCCGAGGGGTCCAGCGCCGATTCACAGCACGAAGTGGCGGCCCTTCTGGCGCCGGCAGAACATGGCGATCGTCGCGGCCGCGTCGCCCACGCCGGTGTTGCCGCTCTCCCCCATGCCGCTCGCGCCGAACTCTTCCCATTCGAGCGCGCTGTCGGTTCCGTCGTTCTCCTTCAACATGCCTGCGAGGGTGCTCCGCGCGAACGAGAGCTTCACGTCGTCGCGCGTCCACAGGCTCGTGGCGAGATCGTGGGGGTTGTCGTGGAGCGAGAAGCGGACGAACGCGTCGAGGTTCGCCGTTTCCATCGTCACGAGGATCGGCATGAAGAACTCGGTGGTCGCGAGCGCGATCTCCCGGCGGTTGCCGTCCCAGTCGACGGCGACCCGCGTCGAAGGTTCGACCCTGCCGAGGACGACGGGAGCGGCCACCTCGGCGTGGTCGGAGTAGGGGTCGCCGGTCACGCGCCCGCCCTCGAGCAGCACCTGGACCCCGGCGGCGCGGGCGCTCTCTTGAATGCTCGTCACGGTGTCGGCACGGTGCACCATCAGCGGACTGATGATCTTCGTCTCGCCCGACGGCGCGAGGCGCGGATCGCCCGCGCGCCACGTCTTCATCTCGGCGACGACCATCGGCTCGAGGCGGTCGAGCGTGGCCGGGCTGGCCGCGATGCCGTGGAGCGTGGTGCACTTGTGCGACCCCAGCCCGAGCTTCGAGTACGCGAGGCGCGCGGCGATCTTCTGGAGGTCGCCGTCGCCGAAGCCGTCGTCGACCCACGACCAGTTGCAGCCCCCGCCTTCGAACCGCACCGGCCGCACGCCTCGCCTCGCCTGGATCGCCTTCGCCGTCTCGGCGCTCCCCGTCACGCTGACGAGCGCGACGCGCGGGTCGGCCACGAGAGGGTCGATGTCTTTCCCGAAGCCCTCGATCTTGGAGACGGCGCGCGGATCGGCGCCCGCGGCGAGGAGCATCTTGACCAGCGTGGTGGAGGTGATGGCGCTGAACGGGTGCCCTTTGAAGATCAGGGGCGAGCCGCTCAGGTAGCAGGCGACGACCTGGATCCCGGGGATGCCGTAGATGAAGTTCATCGGCGTGATGACGGTGCACACGCCGGCGGGCATGAACGCGTTCTTCCAGTAGGACTGCCCCGCGAGCATCGTCGGAACGAGCTCGCCCATCATGGCCTTCTCGGCGTTGCCCTCGAGGTGATCGGCCGCGCGCTTCGCCTCCCAGTAGTCCTTGTCGGCCTCGAGGCGCGTCTTCGGCGTCTGCTGGCGAAGCTCGTCGAGGCAGTCTTCGTAAAAGTGCTCGAGGATGCGCGAGAAATTCTTGATGACGTGCTTTCGATAGGCGAGCCCTTCGCTTGCCCACGCGAGCGACGACCAGAACGCGTGCGCCCGGTCGATGGCGAAGAGACAATCGGCGTGACGCGACCGCGCGAGCTCGAGGAGCGTGATGCGCCGGTCGGCCAGCGAAGGGCGCGTCACGACCTCGGCCGTGCGGCGCCATTCGCCCTCGACGAGATTGAGGCAAGGCACCGGCGCCTCGCCCGGCCGCCGCGGAATCGGACGGCCGAACAGGTACGGTCGCAACGCCTCGCACTCGGCGTCGGCGAGCTGCAGCGAGAAGAGCGAGTACGACGCGCGCCGCCCGGCGTAGAGCGCGGCCACCGGGTCGTGGCCGCCTCGCTCGTCGATCGACTCCGACCGGAACCGCGCGGCGGCCGCCGACAAGAGGTCGGCACGGCTCTCGGCGGGCTCGTGTTCGCGACGTTCGGAAGGGCTGCGGGGCGCCATCGTCTCCGTACTGATTGAAGCACGCGTCGCGCCAACTTTCGATCCGGCCGCGCTCGGCTGCCCTCGAGCTCCGCCCGCGCTCGAAGGGCGTCGCCGTGGCGCGGGTCTTTCGCCTAGAATGACCTCTCCCATGGCTCACCCCGCGCAGTCGCCGAACGCGCCGGCGTCTTCCCGGAAGGCGTGCGTGGGGCTCGTACTCGCCGGCGGGTCGGCCCGAGGCGCCTACGAGGTGGGCGTCATTCGCTACGTCGTGGAGGAGGTTGCCCGCGCCCTCGGGCGGCCGGTGCCGATCGACATCATCTCGGGGACGTCGGCCGGGAGCATCAACGCCTGCATGCTGGCGGCGCACGCCGACAAGCCGATGGCGCGTGGCGAGATGCTCGCGAACCAGTGGACGCGCCTCGAGCTCGAAGAGGTCGTGCGCCCGGCGCCGGGCGAGATCCTCCACGTGGCCGCGCGCATGCTGGGCCGGGGGGGCCGTTCGGGCGAGCGCCGGCGGGGCGGCGTGCTCGACGCCAGCCGCATCGAGACCATCGTGCGCGAAAATACGCCCTTCGACGCGATCGGAAAGCACATTCGCGCGGGGCACCTGAAGGCGCTCTCGATCTCGACGACCCATGTGGCGAGCGGGCGCACGGTGATCTTCGTTCAGCGCGGGGAGCCGGGCGTGCCCGACTGGGGCAACGACCCGACGATGGTCGCGCGCGCAAGCCCGATCCGGTCCGAGCACGTGCTGGCCTCGGCGGCCGTTCCGCTCCTTTTTCCCGCCGTGGAGATCGACGGCCAGTTCTTCTGCGACGGCGGCTTGAGACAGAACGTGCCTCTCTCGCCGGCTCGGCGGCTCGGGGCCGACGGGCTCATCGTCGTGAACCCGCGCTACATCAAGGAGGAAGCACCATCGGCCGCGCTCGCCGAGGCCCGCGAGCGCGGGTTCCCCGACCCCTTCTTCGTCTTCGGCAAGGCGATGAACGCGCTCCTCCTCGATCGGATCGAGAACGACATCCATCGCCTCGAGAAGCACAACGCCATTCTCGCCGCCGGCGAGAAGCAGTTCGGGCCGGGCTTCGGCGCGGCGATCAACGAGGAGCTGGCCCGGCGAGGAGAGGGCGCGCTCCGGCACCTCGACGTCGTCTACATCCGGGCTTCGCAAGACATCGGCGTGATGGCGGCGGAGTACGTTCGCTCGCCGGTGTTCGCGAGGCGAATCCGAGGCCTCGTCGGCCGCGGCGTACGCCGGCTGGGCGAGAGCGAGAATGAGGCCGACATGCTGTCGTACGTGCTCTTCGACGGGCCCTTCGCGGGCATGCTCATCGAGATGGGCCGGAGCGACGCCCGCGCGCGCCACGACGAGCTCGTGAGCTTCTTCGCGAAGCGCCTGGACGGCTCGGCAAGCGAAGAAGCCTGAGGCGCGCATGCCGCTCGTCCTCGGCGTCGATTCGTCTACCCAGTCGACGAAAGTCGAGGTGCGCGACGCCGACGACGGACGCCTGGTCGCGTCGGGACGGGCGCCTCACCCCGTCACGCTGCCGCCTCGGAGCGAACAGGATCCCGCGGCCTGGTGGTCGGCGCTTCGCGAGGCGTGTGCCCCGCTGCCGCGCACGCCCATCGGTGCGCTTTCGGTCGCGGCCCAGCAGATGGGCCTCGTGGCGCTCGACGCGAGCTCGCAGGTCATCCGCCCCGCCAAGCTGTGGAACGACACCGAGTCCGCGCCGCAGGCGAGGCGGCTCGTCGAGGCGCTGGGCCCGGGGGCGTGGGCGATGGCGTGCGGGAGCGTGCCCGTCGCGTCGTTCACGATCACGAAGCTCGCGTGGCTCGCGGAGCGCGAACCGGCGTCGTGGGCGCGCCTAGCCCGCGCGTGCGTCCCGCACGACTGGCTCACATGGCGCCTCGCCGGCCGGCACGTGACCGACCGCGGCGACGCGTCGGGCACGGGCTGGTGGTCACCCGCGGAGAACCGGTACCGCGAGGATCTCCTCGCTCTCGTCGATGCGGCGCGCGACTGGCGAGGCGCCCTGCCGGAGGTGCTCGGACCGCTCGACGCCGCCGGCCACGTGACGCCTCTCGCGGCGGGCGAGCTCGGCGCGATGGGCGCTGCCCTCTCGGGGGCGGTCGTGGCGGCGGGTACGGGCGACAACATGGCCGCCGCTCTCGGAGCGGGACTCGAACGGGGCGACGTCGCAATCTCGCTCGGTACGTCGGGCACCGTCTACGCGGTCTCCGAGCACGCCGTGGCCGATGCCACCGGAGCCGTTGGCGGCTTCGCGGACGCGACGGGCCGGTACCTCCCGCTGGTGTGCACGCTCAACGCCACCAAGGTGACCGACGCGTTCGCGCGGCTGCTTTCGATGGGACGCGGCGCGTTCGAGGCCGCCGCCCTCGATACGCCCGCGGGCTCCGGGGGCGTGGTGCTCGTACCGTACCTCGATGGAGAGCGGACGCCGAACCGGCCCGACGCCACCGGCGTGCTCGCCGGCCTCCGCTCCGACACGAGCGCCGGGCAGATCGCTCGCGCGACGTTCGAGGGTGTCGTGTGCGGTCTGCTCGAGGCGCTCGAGGCGCTCGGGGCCGCGGGCGTCGACACGAGCGGACGGCTCGTTCTCGTCGGCGGCGGCGCCCGCTCGCGCGCGTATCGCCGGATCGTCGCGGACCTCGCGGGCCGCGCCGTCACCGTGCCCCTCGACGGCGAGCTCGTGGCCAAGGGAGCCTGCCTGCAAGCCGCGGCCGTCCTGCATGGACGAACCCCCGACGACGTCGCGCGCGCGTGGTGCCTCGCCCGGCGCGAAGGCGAGGGCGAGCGCGAGAGCGACCTGATCGAGCCCGATCCCCGCGTCGACGCAGCGTCCGTCCGGGCGGCTCACCGCCGCGCGCGCGACGCCATGGTCGCCGGCTGAAAAGCGCGCGATCTCAGGGCGCCGACGCCCCCCGGACGATCTTGTCGGGATCGCCGAGGAACTCGAAGTGCATCGTGTCTTTGAGCACGTCGTGCCCGAGCCAGTAGAAGCCGAAGCGCTCGAACGCGTGGACCCAGCACTCGGGCATCGCCATGTGGTCGTACTCGCTCTTGCCCGCGCGCTTGCACGCCGGCGCGTCGTTCCAGGGTGGCACGCAGCCGCAGCACGTGTTGATCGAAGGGTCGATGTCGATCGCGATCCCGTAGGCGTGGTTGGTGACTTCGCCGCCTCGGTATGTGTTGCGAAACCGGATGCCCGCGAGCGCCTGCGGCGTGTAGGGATGATCGCCGCACGTCTGCTTGATCTCGGCCTCGACGCAGGCCAAAGCCGGGACGACCTTCCGGTGCATGCGGATCGGCAGTCCCATGAACTTCGTCGTCACCGTCTGCGCGCTCGGCGGCTGCGCGTCGGGCGCCGCATGCCCGAAGCCCTTGAAGTAGCCGTACTGCTCCGTGCGGTACTGGATCGCCCGCTCATTGCCGGTGCGCTCCTTCAAGAAGTGACCCCGGATGAGAAAGTCGTGAGGCGCCTGCTCGTTGCACGCGGACGCGGACGCGGACGCGGACGCCGACGCGGACGCGGGCGCGGGCGCCGACGCGGACGCGGGCGCGGACGCGGACGCAGGC
>CALFNG010000267.1 GCA_937902985.1 uncultured Myxococcales bacterium | reverse complement strand
CGACGAACACCGCGGCTGCGCTGTCATTCACAAGACCGAGATCCACGCCTCCGCCAATGCGCGATCCCGGGAGGGCCGCCCCGGGCATTACGATCGAATCGTCACGGCACGCGTCGAGCGCTCGAGCGTCGAAGAGGAGCGCCGAGCCGCTCATGCCGGTCATATCGCAGTCAAACTCGCGCGCGGCATCCTCGGGCGACCGGGCGCGCTCTGCGGCGATGGCAACCGCGAGATCGGGATCGTCGGGCCGCATGACGGTCGATGAGGCCTTGGCGGCGAGCGCGGTCTGTGGGTTGCCGTAGTTCGCGTCGAACAGCTCGCCCATCAATGTTGCGATTGGCCAAGGCGTGCCGATGAAGATCCCCTTGCCCTTCAGACGAGGGATGAGACCTCGGAACACGTCGCGATCGGTGACCGCGAAGTCATCGGCGGACGCGAAGAACTCGGCCTCGTCCAAGATGAACGTCAGGATGCTCAAGCCTCGAGCGCTGGCCCCCCCTTTCGAGGCCGCGAAGCATGCGAACTGCACCAAGCGGCCATCGGGGCGGCGGAGCGTGAAGCCCTCGGCGGTCTCGGTCTCTACCAGGCGATCCAAGGCAGGCACGCCCCGAACGAGCTCGCGTCCCATGCGAACCGAGATGGCCGCGGTGCGCTTCGTGGGCGCGATCGTCACGGCTGCCGGTACATCGCCGGGGCCGCACGATCGGAGATCGGCGAACAGCATGGTGTGAATCGCCCATGCCGCCGACAATGTTGTCTTTCCGCTCCCGCGGCCCAATCTCAACACACACAGGCGGCGGGCGAGCTCTGGAAATACCTCGACGCCTCCGAACATGACGCGAGCGATCTCGCGCTCCTCTCCGTCGAGGTGGGAGGGGTCGACGTCATCGAATACAACGCGAGCGAGGACCGTTTGCGCGGGCGTGAGATGGAGACGGAGTACGGCCGTGGCGAATTGCACGAATGTCGGTTTGCTCACGGGTTGCTCCGTGTCGCGTGAGCGATGAGGGCGGCGAAGTCTTGGCCCTGGCCCGTGCGGGACGTGGCCTCGCGTGCACAGAGCTCGTGGGCGGCGAGTAGATGTTGACGGCTCGTCTCACCGAGCCGGGCGGAGCGCATGACAAGCTCCGCGTCGCCCGAGGTGGCGGCGAGGTCGCTGAGGTATCTCGACCATGCGAGCGCCAGGGCCGCGGACGCGACGACCGACGATGGCCCCGGCCCGCACGTGCCCCCGCCGACCGAGCGAGCAAGCTCGGCGCACTGCACCCGCCGGAACGTCGCCGCGGCCTTGCGGTAGGGCGCGAAGGGGTCGCCCTCGGCGAGCGTCGAGAGGCCGAGGCGGGCGGTCAGACGAGACGTGCCCCGCTTGGCGTGGCCGCCGGCCCGGGCGAGTGTGTTGCCGCGGGCGAACCTGCCGGCATGGCCACGATCGCTCGGGCTACTCGGACGGGCATCGGCGGGCACACCGGCGGGCAACTCGTCGGCGGGCATAACTTCGATGCGCGGAACGCCCGCGCCGCGTCCGTGGCCCCTCCGGAGAGTCATCGCCGGGCGCCTAGTTCTCGTCCGAACCGGTGCCGGCGATCTCGTGCGCCAGCGCAACCGCCTTGCCCTGCATCGGGCGCAAGGCGTCTTTGATGGCCCTATCCATGATGACGAGGCAGGCCTCGGCGACCGTGATGCCTCCGGCCTCGGCGACCGTCTCGACGGACGTGAGTAGCGGCTCACGCAACGTGAACGTGACCCTTTGCTTTTTCATGGGCGATCTCCTCAAGTGTTGGGTTTTGGCGAGCCGGCCAGGCGGCAAGCAAGAGGGATAAGGGCCGGGGGCGTTGCCCGGCTCGGGCTGTTTGCCGACATCCATCCGCCCAATGACCAAAGCGGGGAGCCGAGGGCGCGCGCTTGGCCCTTCAGGGGAATCTCGCCCCGTGCGAACGTCCTGCCCACCGATCAAGATTCGCGGGCCGCTCGGCCCGCCCTTGCGCGAGTAGTGAGGCATTACCCGGCCCTCGGCCCGGTGCGCGCGACCTCGGCTTCGGCCGCCTCGAGCAGCAGGCCGAGCTCGCGATGCCGGGTGACCTCGCGATCGAGCGTGACCCGGGCCTCGCTGAGGTAGATGACCTTCACGCTCCGATCGGTGACCTGGCCGGCGGCGCCGAGCAGGCGCGCGACGACGTCGAGGGGCGCCTCAGGCGGCCCCAGGACGCGCCAGCCCTCCTCGGAGGCCCCGAGGGCCGGGCCTACCGCTGCCGAGCCCTTGGCGGCCCCTTCCCGGGTCGCCGCGCCGGCCTCCGGCGGCTGGGGCGCCACCGGGGCGCCGCTTTGCACGCGCTGAGATTGCTTAGCGTGCGGAATGTCCACACGCGAACAGTACCACCGGGCGAACCTCGTTGCCACGGGCTGCCGGCACGGTCGCCGAAGCGGCCGAGAAGGGACGGTTATCGGCCTTTGCGAGACGCACCAGATTCAGGTTCTGGCGGGGTATTTGGCCTTGTGTAGCCCGCGAACCGTGGTGATGTTCACAACGGTTCGTCGAGGCGAGCGCCGTGGCCTCGGTGCCTGGATTGTGGCTCCAGTTCGCTAGTGGCGGGCCCCCCAGCGACGGCCACCGGGGCGGCTCGAGGCGCTCGGGCCGGGCCGTTCCGGGGGTGGCGCCGCGGCGCTTTCGGCCCCATTGCCTCGTTCTTTGCCGCGCCACGGTGGCGCGGCTTTGCGGCCCTTTCGGCCCCCCGGGGGCCCCGGCGATAGAGCAGTGCTTTCCTAAAGCATTGCCCTTTCGATCCCCTTCGAACCTCTCCCCCGAAACCGCCGAGCCGAGAGCCGTCAGGCGTCCGGCTCCGGCGGATCTAACAGATCCGTTCCGATCCGCTCAGTTTTGGAGCACGCATGTAGTTGAAATCACTCAACACACACATTTTTAGACTAGGGAACTAGGGGGGTTAGAGGGGGGAACTAGGGGGGTTAGACTAGGGAGTGTCGAATTAGACTAGGGAGTGTTGGAATTCCCCGAGAGATTTCACCCGGTCCTAGCGATCCGCGTCGGCGTATTTGGCGATGATCGCCTTGAGGGTCGGCGTGCTGAGCTTCTCGGGGATGATCTCGTCGCCGTCTGCGGCGGCGCGCTCGAACAAGCGGCGGGCCTCCTCGAAGTACGGCACCGAGATGCGACGGAATGTCTCATCCCACGTCGCTTCGGTGCTCTTCCAGCCGATCATTCGTAGTATGCCACGCTCGTCCATGAGGTCGGTCAGGGGAGCCTCGCCGAAGCCTCGCTTGTCCGTACCCTTCTCGATGCATCCTTGGAGGCCGTCGGGCCTGCCGCGATCTCCCGCGTTTCCGTTGTGGACGATCCTGAAGGACTGGTGACAGCTTTCCTTCGGCGCCTGGCGGTCGAACCGGTACTCCACTGCACCCTCCTGCCTGTTCTCGATGAGTTCCCCGCAGGCGTCGCACCACCACTGAGTCAGGGGTTCCATGGGCATCGTCGTCACCTCCGCGTCTGGACTTGCGACGAGGCTAACCCCTAAACCGACCCGTCGAACCCACCCCCCGGAAAGCCCTATGGGGCTATAGTCCTATGGGACTGTAGCCACATAGATACGGTTTCCGTCACGGGGCATCGGGGCGCTCCAAAAAGCAGAGCCCCTCGCGAAAAAAGCGGAGGGGCTCATGGTTCACTTGCCGCCGAGAACTCTTTTGCGAGCTGCTTCAGCAAGCGCGATCGCATACCAGTCGGTAAGCGATAACTTGTTGTTTTGTTTCATTGTTTCTCCTTCGTGAGCAGGTTCTCGATGACTATTGTCGAGGCGACGAATCGCTGTTCCCACGATCCAATGGGCGCTTATGCCCATCCTGATGGGGGATTCGTCAGGGGGGGAGCGGCAGCCTTGGTGGGCTACTACGTTCCTGTAGCCCTATGGGACTGTATCCATATAGAGACGGCTTCGGTCACCGCGTCCGAGATGCTCCGGCGCTCCCTGGCGCATGTCACGCGAAGTTCTGAGGCCAACTCCGGGGGCACGTAGACGGCGAGCCGCTCACCGAGGGAGGGCCGGCGGAGCTTCGATGTCCCCTCCCCGTTCGCGGCCTTCTTGGGCGACTCGAATCGCGTGGCCTTGGTCTCGGGGACCTCGGTGCGCTTCGGCGGTGCGGGGAGCGCGAACCCTCCCGCCAGTTTGCTCTTGCTCATGATGTTGTGGACCCCTCGGTCATGGCGGCGAGGGCCGCCTTGGTAAGCCGGCGCACCTCGAGCGCTGCGTCACTGTCGGGCGAGTAGTCGACCACTCCGAGCCCGGCGAGCATCGCCTCGCCGAAGGCCACGCGAGCCCCTAGGCCTTCATCGAGGACGGTCGCGCCCAGGGTCTCGACGGCCTCCCGGGTGAGGCGTGCGAGTGTTGTCCTATCGGTTCGGTTGAGCACCACGACGGCCCGGAGCTCGGGCCGGATGCCTCGGGCGTCCTCGAGCACCACGAGCGTCTCGGTGAGCGCCCAGGTATCGGCGGCGCCGGGCACGGTCGGAAGGACCACCAGGTCGGCGACGAGCATCGCCGCTCGGCTTTCGGTGCCCATCCGCGGCGGCGAATCGATGACCACGACGTCGAAGCCCTCGGCCACCCGGGCGAGGTCCTTTCGGAGCGTCTTGCCCTCGATAGCCACTACAGGCGGGCCATCGTGCCCGGCCTCGGCGGCCTTGGCGCTCCATGTCCGGCAGGTCCCCTGCGGGTCGGCGTCGACGATGAGGACCTTGTGCCCGGCTCGGTGAAGGCACGTGGCCAGGTTCAGGGTGATGGTGCTTTTGCCGATGCCGCCCTTCAGGCCCGCGACCGCGATCGTCAACGCCATGGGCGCTACGGTGCCATGTTCCTGTAGGAACGTGAAGCTATGTGCATATAGGGCCGGAGCGCGTCGAGTGGTGGCAACCCGGGTTGCCACCGAGCAAAGGGGCAGGGGGGCGCTCTTAGACAGCGGATTTCAAATCCGTTGGCGGCGCCGTCCGGACGGTCGTACGCTTCGTGTGCCCACAGCGTGCCAACAGCGGGCACGCCCCACCATGGCCAATCCCAACACAAGCAAGCACCCCGTTCGGGCCCCCGAGCCGCCCCGCGAAGACCCGCGGGATGAGCCGCTGTCCCCGCGCGCCCTCGCCATGTTGGAAGCGGGCCTCGAGAGCGCCAAGCGCGGCGAGATTCGCCACCTTGGCGACTTCACGAAATACCTCGACGAGAGCGACGACGGCGAATGAGTCTGCTCGCGGGGTAGTCGACCACGCTCGCCCTATGTTGGCTGGGCGATGACTCCTTTCGAACTCGACTTTTCCGTCCCGGCCGCCGACGAGCTGGCCGCTCTTGAAGGGGACGCGGGGCAACTGCGCGCGCTCAAGGCCGTTCGGAAGGCTCTCGGCCTCCTTCAGCGCGATCCGAACCACCCCGGCCTGAACGTCCACCCCTACAAGGGGAAGACCTGCCCGCATGGCGACACGCTTTTCGAGGCGTACGCGCAGAATAAAACGCCTGGAGCCTGGCGGATCTTCTTCTGCTACCCGCCGGCCGCGCGCGGCCGGATCCTCATTGTGGCCATCACCACGCACCCGTGAGCGCGCTTGCGCTGGCCTTCGGACCACTACAACCGTAGGTTGAGAGGTGACCACGCACGTAGTCACCCATGGCCAAAGGCAAATCGAAACCCCGCCCCCGGCCGGCGCATGTCGCCGAGACCGAGGACCGCGAGGACCTCGCGATCGCTCGTGGTGCGATCCGGGAGTTTCGCGAGAGCGGCGAGCCGTCGATCCCCCTCGATGAGGTGGAGCGACGCATCTCGCACAAGAGCCGGTTCCGAGCCTCGCTCTCGTGGGCGCTGGATGCGTACGCGGGCACCCTGGCGAAGCTCGCCAAGTAGCCCCTCAGCGCCAATGTTGGCCGGTCCGCCAAGGACGCCAGCTACTTTAGCGGCATGACTCCGCCGCCCGAGTTCCTCACCATCGAGGATGTGCTCGAGCTTCACGCCGCCGGGCTCGCCCGCTTCGGCGGCTCCGAGGGCATCCGCGACGAGGGGATGCTCCGGTCGGCCATCGCCCAGCCTGAGGCCACGTTCGGCGGCGAGTACCTCCACGAGGACCTGTTCTCGATGGCCGCGGCCTACGCCTTCCACATTGCCGAGGCTCAGGCCTTCATCGACGGGAACAAGCGGGCGGGCCTGCTCGCTGCCATCGTCTTCCTCGACATGAATGGCTTTCGGCTCCCTGAGCCTGAGGACGTCCTCTACCTGGCGATGGTCGAGATCGCGGAACGCAAGATGTCGAAAGCCCAGCTCGGGAACCTGCTCCGGGAGCTCGCGGGCATTTGACGTCATTCGCCGGAGGGCTTCGGTGTCGGCTTTCTCTTCTGAAGTCGGCCGGCTGCGCCGGCCTTGCCGGCATCGCGCCCGCGCTCGGACAGCTTCCAGCCGCGCACCATGAAGTCGAGAGCGTCCTTGCGGGACTCGTGCAGGGTCACGCGCCGTCCGTTGTCGCTCCGGACGATGAGCGGCTGCGTCTTGTCGCTGCCCGTCTCCCAAGCGCCGAGCACTCGCGCGAGAAGGTCAGGGGAGCGCGGTAGCCCGGCCTCTCCCGCAATCGTAGCCCACGCGTCGAGTAGCATCTCGACGGCGCCGTTCTGTGCGAGCTCGGATGCCCGAGCGCGAAGCGCCACCGCGAAGCGCCATACCATCCGCCGCTGGGCGGCGAAGTCATTGCCACGACCGACGAGAGCGACCTTGCCGAGGATCGGGACGAGCTGCCGACCCTCGCGCGCCGAAAGCGAGTTGTCTTTTTCGTTGCGCATCGCGCTCGCGAAGCCGGCGAGGAGCATGTCTCCAAGGGTCATCGTCACGACGGAGCGACGGCCCGGCGCATGGGAAGAGGGCTCAGTGTACGAAAGGAGATTGCCCCGAATGCCCCAGGCCTCGAATCGTAGATGTGCCTGGGCCATGACGATGGCCCGAAGGTTCGCGGGAGCGCCCTTGTAGCCGAGCCCGAGGTGATCGTGCGCGAGCGCTGACCAGCCGCCCTCGACCCGAAGGTTTCGAAAGTCCGATTCGTTGCGCTGAAAGCGTCGGTGCGCCTCGGTCACCTGCCACTCGAGCAAATCGATCCCTGCCTCCGATGCGAGCAGCTCGACGCCGCGATGGAGGATGGCCGCGATCGGCGCCTCGACCGCGGGCACAAGGATCCATCGATCGGTCTGCAGAGACAACGCCGTCTGACCGTTGCGCTCCTTGCGTTCGAAGCGTTGGCTATACAGGTCGAGCACGTCAGTGCACACCGCCCTCGCGAGAGCCGCGGGGTTCCCTAGCCTCGGCAAGACGACGTCGATCCACGTCGCGTGCGCAAGCATCCGGATGGCGACCGGCATGGCGGTGAAATCGAGCGACCACTCGTCCTCGAGCACGACGATGCTGCTCGAGACCTCAGCAGGGTCGTGCTCGACGCCGGTGCTGTTCGGGACGTAGCCAGCAGGGTCGATCACCTGCAGGTCATCGAACTGAGAGCCCGGAAATAGCTTGTCGTCGAGCAGCGTCGCCCGTGCGGTCACGCGCTCGAAACGCCAGACTTTCGGCGCTTTCCCGGTCGCTTCTCGGTCCTTGGACGCCTTACGGAGGCGTCGGGCCTGGTCGACCCCCTCAGCGCCCAACGTCTCTAGCAAGTCAGCCAACCGGTGATCCGCGGCGAACGGCGGATCGTCCGGCAGAGGGCCCAGCTTTTTGAGCTGTTCGACCAACGCGTCTTGCAGCGTCACCTGCGCCCGGCCGTCGACGCTGTAGGCCTTGTGCTTGTCGTCTTCTTCGATCGTGCGGCGCGCGACGATGGCGCGCGCATCCTTGGCCGTTGGATCGTTTGACAGAAACATGAGGCGCACGCCCTCAGCGGTCCGAGTCGCTCGGATCTGTTTGAGGCGCACCACGTACCGATCGTGCACTTGTGCGCGCGCCACGCGGGAGTTCGTTGCGGCGTCTTCCGCGGCTTCGTTCGCGGTGTATTGAGCGCGCTTCGCTTTGGCGGCGTCTTTCGTGGGCGGTTCGTCAGTCGACATCGAACACCTTCCCCGTGACGCCGTTCGCCGGCTCCGCTTGTGGCTTCTCGCTCGCTGTCTTCTCGTTCATGGCCTCGTACACCTCGGCCTCGCCGCCGGGCCACGCACGGAAGTGGTGGCCATGCTCGAACCGTAGCGCGCACCAGCTCTCGCCGGTGGCCCGGCCCTTCGCGGTCACGAGGAGCATCGTTTTTTCTAGGCCGTCATGGCCATCGAGCATCGGCCCCTTCAACAGCACGTTGACCGAGTCGGCCGAATATTCGATTTCGCCGCTTTCTTTGCCCATGCCCACGATCGCATCGGGGTTCGCAACGAACCGACGCGCGTCCTTGCCCACCATGCGGAGGCCGGCCTCTTTGACGAGCTTGTCCTGCCCGTAGTTCGTGCGTGCGGTGCTCGAGATCGCGAGCACGGTGACGTCGTCGGATCTGGCCATCTCGCGCGCCACGTACGCCGCTCTTGAGATGCGTTCGCGCATCTCGAGGCCCATCATGCGCCCACGTGTCGAATCGAACTCGTCGCCAACGAGCTGCAGAAAATCGAGCACGATCAGGACAGGAGTGGAGCCCTTCGTCTTCTCCGGATGCTCGAGCCGCATTCGTTCGACGAACGCTCGGAGTGCCGACGCGGGCCACCCGTTCGCGCGCCCGCTCTCGCGATAGAACGGCAGGCCGGCGAGCGCCGTCGCGGCCTCGCGCGCCCTTCGAAAATCCATCTCGCTCGCGCGGCCGGTGTAGAGGTTCGACCACCGGAAATCGCCGGCCTCGCCGAGGACGCGGAGAGCGATGTCGAGATCACCGAGCTCGAGCCCGATGTACCCCGTGGGCACGCCCGCTTTCGCCGCGCCCAGCGCGATCTGCAACGCCAGCGCGCTCTTACCAACGCCAGTGCCCCCGATGAGCATATGAAGCCCGGGCCAGAGGCCGCCGCCGAGCTGTTTGGCAAACTCGGGCCAGGGGACAGGCACCGGTTTCTCGTCTTCGGTGCGCCGTGCCACGGCTCGCCGCAAGGCCTCGGCGAACAGCGAATCGATCCGCACGAGCGACTCGGGCTGGGGGAGTGGCTGGCCGTCCGCACCCATGGGAACCGTGCCCTCTTCAGGGTCGCCCGGAAGCGTGCCCGCGCGCGCCTTGTCGTTCTCGTCCATGGTCATCCTCCGCTCGCGCGTCGCAGGGTGCAGCGCTCAGCGAGCGTCGCGCCGATGGTCGCAGCGTATTTGTCGCCGGCTTGGTCACCGTGCGTTCGTACGACCACTCGGGCACCATCCGGAATGCGCGCGGCGAGCTCGGGCGTCCACGCGCCGGACAAGATGCCCAGGATCGCGGGCACCGTCTCGGCGCCATCGGAGAAGCGCGTGGCCCACGTGAGAAAATCGGGCTCGCCCTCGACGATGACCACGCGGCCGTCCATGCCGGGGGACCACTTGCCGAGCTCGAGCAGCGTGCGGGCCGTGGCGTCTGCCATGACGAGACCCTTCGCCCCGTGGCCGCTCGGCGGCAAGCGCTTCGGGCCCTCGCCGTCGACGACGCGCCACGCACGCACAGATCGCATGGTTCCCTCGGCATCGAACATGGGGACGATGAGCCGATACCCGAGCTCGATCCACGTCGAGGCCACGGCCGCGGCGCCCTTGTAGCCCGCCCACCACGGCACCCGGAGGCCTTCGGGAAGCGCGCGCGCGAGGTCGAGATCCTCGACGGCTTCGGGCGCGATCGAGCGGCCGGCGAGGTACTCGGCTACGCGTTTCTCGCGCGAAATGGGCACCGCGCCGGACCACAGATCGGCCACTTCATCCCCCGGGGGGTAGGGTCTGGGCGCCGGATCGGGGGTTGGCGCTCGCTTCGGAGGCGGCGTTTCCCGCTGGTTTTCGCGAGCGTCGACGCGGCCCTCGATCTCTTCGACGATGGACCACAGGTTCGCGAGTCGCGCGGCCTCGAGCAGCACAGCGCGAAAATCGCGCTTCGTAGACAGGCCACGCACCGCGGCCACGAGCTCGAGGACGTCGCCGCCGGCGTCGCACCCGTGGCACTTCCATACGAGCACGCCGCCGCGCTCTTGGATCGAACAGCTGGGCGTGCGGTCCTGATGGTTCGGGCTCGGGCAGCGGACGAGAAGGCCGGCCGGCTGTCGCCGGAACGATTGCGCGTCCGGCGTGAGCCCGAGCTCGTGGCAAACGTGGGCGACGTTCACGAGCGCGCTCTTGATGGTGGCCGCGTGGTCCGATCGAATCACAGCAGACCTTCGGCCGCGGTCACGTCGAATAGCTGCCCGTGCCGGATGTACTTCATCGCGATGCGTTCGGATTTGTGACCCGTGCACGCCATGATCGTGGCGAGCGATGCGCCATGCTTCGCTGCGCTGGTTGCGAGCCCGGCGCGCAACGAGTGGCCGCTGTACTCGTCCGAATCGAGGCCGGCCCCTTCGACGACACGCTTGACGATGCGCGCGACGGCGCGGCCCTGGAGTCGATCCTCGAGCATGTGGCCATTGCGCGTCACCCCTCGGAAGAGCGGCCCCTCTTTGAGGCCACTCGCGTCGAGCCACGCTCGGAGGCTACGCACGGGGCATGAGCCCTTGGTGCCGTGAGGCACACCCACGACGCGGCCCGCGCCCGCCTGATCGGTCTTGCTCTTGCGAATGTTGACCTCGAGCCCGTCCTCCATGAATTTCACGTCGCCCACGTCGAGGCCCACGAGCTCGGAGCGCCGGAGCGCCGCCGCGAAGCCCACGAGCAGCAAGGCTCGATCGCGCAAAGCACCGAGGCGGTCCTCGTCGGTCGCGCGTGCGATCCGTTTGAGCTCGGCCGCCATCAGCGGCGCCTTCGGCCTGGGGGCCGTCCCGATCTCCCTGCCGATGTTCTCGAGCACGTTCCTCACGCTCGCGAGTGTTGGCAATGGGGCGGCGGCCTCGGCATGCGTCGCGCGAATCGAGGCGTAGCTTCTGGCGATGCTCGAGTGTCGAAGGCCGCGATCGCGGAGCGTGACGAGGAACGCCGCGATCGTGCCCTCGGCCGCGGGCAGGGAAGAGAGACCGAAGCCCTTGCACCAGGTCGTGAACGTCCGCCAATCGGACGCGTAGGCCTTCGACGTCGCCGCCGAGCGAGGTCGCTCGGCCATCGCCTCGGAGCGGGCGAGGAGCGCCGGGTCGAGATCGGCCACGACGAGGGCCGTGGCTTCGGAGGCAGGAGCGAGAAGAGCGCGCGGGCGGGGCATGGGGTCTCGTGGGGTTGGGGGCCAGTAACACGCCGTTATCGGCCTCTAGGCCGTGGCACGTGTCTATCACTGGACAGTGTGAACCCCTTCGCTGTTACTGTCCAGTTGTGGACGATGTTTCTTTGGAGCGCGTCGCTTTGCGCTTGGGTACCCGGCGCTTCGTTCCGTCTCGCCCGAGGCGAACGGCCGGCGCGGGTCCGAGCTGCCGGCGAAGTTTGCCGGCCGTCGTCGGCGACACTTCGGCCACCCTGGCGATCTCGCGATCGCTCGGCGCCGTGCTCCCTTGCGACGCGAGCGACGCGATCGCCCTCGTCACTCGCTCGAGGGCGCTCGCCGGCCTCGGAACCAGCCTCACCCCAAGATGGCGGCGCCGGGCCGTCTCTTTCTCGACGTAGACCTCGATAAGGGAATCCGTCGCGAGCGCCCGCGCCATGAGAGCGGCATCCACCGGTTCAAAAGTGATCATGGCCTTGGCGTCCTTCATGTCCAATCGTGGACAGTATCGATCGGGTCACTTGCTGTCCACCGGTGGGCGCTTTCGCGTTGCCGCCGCGACCTCTGCGATCGCGGTGTACACGAGAGCGTCCTCGAGCTCGGCGCTTCGCTCCTGTAGCCAGTCGCGCCCATCCGTCGCCACGCTGAGAAGGCCATACGTGCGCTGGCCCATGAGGAGGCGACGCGCGAGAGCGAGGAGCACGCGCAACTCGTCAGGCCCAAGCTCGGCGAGGACATCCTGTAGCTCGTTCGATGTGGTCACGGCGTCGCCACGAATTGCAGGTAAGCGCTCGCGCTCGCAATCGCCGCTCGCACCGCGACGAGCGCGGGGTCTGTCGAGGCCAGCGGCTCCGCAGCCTGGAGGCCCGTGGGAACCGGCGGCGCGCCCGACCACGTCACGGCGGGCATGTCCCGGAGATATTGCGCCCAGGCCTTCGCAGACGCGATGAGCGGCAAGAGCGTGCTGTTTAGAAACTCGGTCGCGTCGGAAGGAAGCGGCGATGTCTGCGCGGCGATGAAGCCCTGAACGATCGGCCACGTTGCGTTGAGCTGGCTCGCGATACTTGGATCGCTCGGCGCGTCGATGATGAAGGGGTTGGGCTGCGCGGGCGCGGCGGTGAAGGCCGCCCAGGTCGGGCTCGAGACGGACGGTAGGAGGGCCAGGAACCGGAGCGCCCTATAGAGATCGTTCGCGCTCACGGGCCCCGTCAGCGGGGCGACGGGAACCGGCGCGTAGGCGTTGACCACGGTCCCGTCCAGAGCGAAGCCGCGAAAGATCTGCGGCCCCGCCCCGGCCTGTACCGACTGGGGCGGCGTGACGATGTTTTGGACCGCTCCGACGTTCTCGACCCGGGCCGCGTAGGCCGCGCCCGCAGCGGCGAGGGTCGAAAGCACGGCTTGCGCGCCCGCGATCTCCGAAGCCGTGGGCGCGTTCGCTGTTCCGAATTGGAACGAGCCGTTCGTGTCCACCTGCCCGAAGATCAAGATCGCGCTCACGGACGCGAAGAGGGCCTGTGTCGAGACGGTCTCGCCGCCACGCGCGCTCGTGAGGATGAGGGCGTCCCGGCACGCATTGCCGCCGGCGTCGAAGCCTTGCACGAAGAACACCCCGGGCCCGGTCTTGTACGTCGACGTTCGGCTTACGGAGGTCGTAACCGTCACGCTGAGCGCTTCGGGGAAGGGGTTCGCGCCGATCGAGCCGTCGAAGTCGCCGCCGGTGTAGTCGCAAAAAATCGGCGTCGTCGCGACCGTCCTCTTGATGGAGTCGATCGTGGAGCTCGGGACGATGGCCGCGGAGAGAGCGGCGAACGGGGTCTGCCAGTCGGGCATTTTCAGATCTCCCGCGTGATCGTGATTGAAGGCACATCGCCGCCGCGCACGATGCGCTCGGTCTTTTGCGCAATGACGGTTACGCCGTTCCCCGGATCAAGAGCTTGCGTCACGATCGTACTGACGGCGCCCGCGATTCTTGAAATCGTAATTCGCTTCATCGCGAGCCCCGTCTCCGTGGAGGTCCAGGTCATCGTGGACAAGGGTCCGCGCTCCGGGTCGCGCGTCATCACGCATCCGACCGTAGGGTCCTCATCGAGCAGGAAGCTGCGTCCAGCTTCGTTCGATGGACCTATGGGCCCTTGGATGCCGCGCGGACCGACTTCGACGATATCGATGAAATTAGGCATTTGCGCCCTCCCGCGCGAGCGTCGCGCCGTTCGTTGTGTTCGTTTCGATCAGGGCAAGGCATTTGGGGCATTCCGCGCTGAAAATCCGATCGGGGGTGCCAGAGAATGCCCAATCAAGGAACGCGGGCTCTTCGCGAAGCCCCGGCCACACGCGCGTCTCCGTGAATGAGCATCGCCAACAGGTGACGATGGAGGCCAGCCGCTCGCGCCCCGCGTCGTCGAATAGAACGATCTCGGGGATCATGACGGTCCGGTCTCGAGCGCGATGGCCGCGCCGTTGGTTGTGTTCGTGGTCGAGAGCTCGAGCTCGTTCGATTCGCTGAGGAGCTCCGCCTCCGTCATCGCTCGCGCGCGAACGCGGAGACCTTGCATAAGGAGGTCCAGCCCGACGCCCGCGGCGCCCGAGCCTACGCCGTGGCTGGCAAGAATCCCCGCAATGCCATCGTCTGAGGCCGAGACGAGAAGGCTCGCGCGACCTTCATGAGGGACGGGGTTTCCGAGCTGGCCCGTCTCGTTGTAGGCCTCGCGGTTCGCAGTCTCGGCCACGGTGTGGAAGGCCGAGAGCGCCCGCCCGAAGATGTGGGCTGCTCGTCTGACCTCGGTCTCGCGGACCGTGGCAAGCTCGATGGCCACGGCCTTGCGGGCGCGGGCGGCCAGCTTCTTCGCGTGCTCCAAGTCGCGCTCGAGAACAGCGAGACGATCCACAAGTCCGGCGGTTGCCTCCCTGAGATCGGCCGCGTGGCTCGCGCTGGCGTCTCTGTTGGCGCGCGCGGCTTGGCCGTCGATGAATTCGCCCCCGTCGGCGACGTCCGTGAGAGCCAGCCGGTAGGCCTTCGCCGCGTCGGCGGCCCCGTCCTCGGCTGCCTGGCGCTCCGCTTCGTGGCCGGCGAGGCGCGACCGCGACGTCTCGGCCCGCCGGGCTACGTCATCGCGACGGAGTATCGCGCCCTTCAGTTCGTCTACAAGAGCGGTCCTCACGACGTCACTCCATCCGCGTCGAGGTTCCCCGGCGTGATCCCAGCCGCGACGAGAGCCGCCCGGGTCAACCTCTCCCGCTCTTTCGCCTTCTCGGGAGAGCGCCAGTGCGGATTGGCCTTCACCGCCTCGGCGAGCGCGGCTCCGATGGCCGCGTGATCGATCCTTGCCGGAGGCCGGCGGGTCGCGAGGACAGCCGCGAATTTCCGCTCTTGCGCCGCTGCCTTCTCAGGCCTCGTCGATCTCATGGCGGGCGCATGCTCGCCTATCAGGCCCGGCGCGAACGTCCGTGCGTGCCCCATGGCCACGGCGTTCGCCTTCACGCCGATGGTCCCTTGCGCGTCCATGAAGAGGGCGCCTCGGTTCACCAGCGCGCTGGCCCGAGAGTTGTGGTCACTCGGCCCGAGCTCGGGATGCGCTGCAGCTACGGCACGGATGGCCGCAAGGGTCAGCGCCATGCTCGGCGGCTGCTCGGTCGTGGCTTCAATGGTTTCTATGTCGATGGTCATCGTGTTTCCTTTCGTTCGTCAGAACGGCAAAATCGGCGAGGTGCCCATCGCCCAGCCCGTGCGCGGTGAATTGCATTCATGAATCGCTAGAATCGCAGCGGCAGCGACGTCACCGTGGCGGCCTACGTCCCGGCGGCGAGGGATCAGAATCGAAATCACGCCCCCCTGTGTTGGCTTCGCGATTACGGTTTTCAGCTGAGCGAGGAGCGGACACGGGGCCGGCGGAAGACGGAGCCGGCGTTCCATAACTGCCTTTTTTGCACTAAACCAAGTATCGGCCCTGGCACGCTGCTCCGTGGGCGCGGACACGATCGTGATACCGCGTCGATTGGTGTATTCGCGCGCCGGCTCTCTCGCGTAGCTGTCCGCGCACCAGCGATCGAGCCTGTATCGTTCCGTCTCTGCGGCGAACGTCGTAATCACCTCCGAGAGCTTCAGAGGCGCGCCCGATTGCGGGCGGATCTCGACGACCTGCAGGATGGACAGAACGTCGTGATGCTTGCCGACGAACACCGCGGCTGCGCTGTCATTCACAAGACCGAGATCCACGCCTCCGCCGATGCGTGATCCCGGGAGGGCCGCCGCTGGCAACACGAGCGAGTCATCCCTGCATGCGTCGAGGGCTCTCGCATCGAATAGGAGCGACGAGCCGCTCATGCCGGACATATCGCAATCGAACTCGCGCGCCGCGTCCTCGGGCGAGCGGGCGCGCTCCGCGGCGATGGCTATCGCGAGATCGACGTCATCGGGGCGCATCAAGGATGACGGCGCTTTCGCGGCCACGGCCGTTGCTGGGTTGCCAAAGTTCTGATCGAATAGCTCGCCGCCGAGTGACGCGATTGGCCACGGCGTTCCTATGAATATCCCCTTGCCTCGCAGGCGCGGAATCAGGCCGCGGAATACGTCGCGGTCCGTAATGGCATATTCGTCGGCACTGGCAAAAAACTCGCATTCCTCAAGACAGAAAGCCAAGACCGTCAATCCGCGGGCGCTCGCTCCGCCCTTCGAGGCAGCGAAAACGGCGAATTGGACCAATCGACCATCCGGCCTACGGAGCGTGAACCCATCGGCGGACTCGCTCTCGATCAAGCGGTCGAGGGCCGGTACTCCGCGAACGAGCTCTCGCCCGACGCGGATCGAAATGCCTGCGGTGCGCCTCGTTGGCGCGATCACGATGCCGGCTGGCACGTCTCCCGGGCCGCTCGAGTCGATGTTGCTGAAGAGGAGCACGTAGAGAATGAACGCCGCAACCAGCGTCGTCTTTCCTGAACCTCTACCCGCACGGATCACGACGAGGCGGCGGGCGAGTTCTGGGAAAGCGTCGACCCCGGCGAACATGACGCGGGCGATCTCGCGCTCCGCTCCGTCGAGGCGTTCGGGGTCTACGTCATCGAAGACAACGCGGGCGAGCGTGCGCTGTGCCGGGGTCAGTTTGAGAGCGAGCACGCCTTCGGCGAACTGGACGAACGTGGGCTTGCTCATGGCGTGGCCTTGGCGATATCGGACGCCACGGCGTGCGCGATGAGGGATGCGAAGTCCTCGCCGTGACGCGCGACCGCCCCGGCGTCCTTGACGCATGTCTCTCTCGCGTAGAGCAGGTGCATGCGGGCGCTCTCTCCCAGCTTGCGGGCTTCAGCGCGATCTCCATCCGCCATCGCCTGCTCTCGCATGGCCATGTCCTCGACACCGAGCTTGACGAAGGCGCTGGCCAGCATGCCGCACCGGCCTCCACCTACACCGCGCGCCAGCTCGGTAGTCATCCGCTTGCGGGCGTACCGTGCTCGGCGCTTCAACGTGTCGGAGACCGGGAGCGCGCTCGGTACCTCGTGAGTCAGCTTCGTGGAGCCCTTGCGGCTCTGCCCGCCCTTGCTCGGAACGGCCGTTGCGCCGCGCTGGAGA
>CALFNG010000266.1 GCA_937902985.1 uncultured Myxococcales bacterium | reverse complement strand
CGCCAGGGCGAGCGCCGACAGGCCGTAGCCGCCGTTGAACCGATCGGCGAGCAGCGGGATCACCTCGGCACCGAGCGTCCGGAGGACGTCGGTGAGGAGCGCCGCCGCAGTGACGCCGTCGGCGTCGTAGTCGCCGAACACGCAGACGCGCTCTTTCGCCCGGACGGCCCTGGCGATCCGCGCCACGGCCTCGGCCCGGTCTTTCATCGCGTCGGGAACCGTGAGGTGCGCGAGGCGGGGATCGAGGAAGCGCTGCGACTCGTCGGCGTCGACGAGACCACGCGCCACCAGGACCGCACCCGCCGTGCGCGTCACACGAAGCGCGCGGGCGAGGCCGAGCGCGGCGTCGCCTGCGGGCTGGGGAAACTGCAGCATCGGCCGCCACTAAGAACAGCGGCGGCCGGAGGCTGTCAATGCTCAGTCGACGCGCGCGCGATCAACGGCCCGATTGCTCGATCTTTCCGTTGACGAAATCGGCCCGGGAGCCCTCGGTGTCTCGACGCGGGCCTCCTCGCGGTGGACGGGCCCGACGCCGACGGCTTACCGCGCGACGGTCACGTCGCGCGTGCGGGGGCGCTAAGGCGCTCTTTTTTTTTCTCGCGGGTCGCCCGCGCCATGCGCGTGTCGATCCACTCGGTGAGAGGCGCGGCCACGTAGATGCTCGAGTACGTCCCCGCGACGATGCCGACGAGGAGGGCGAGCATGAAGTCCTTGATGACGCCCGTGCCGTAGAAGAACAGGCCCAGCATGCTGAGCAGCGTCGCGCCGCTCGTCAGAATCGTTCGCGACAGCGTCTCGCTGACGCTCATGTTGATGATCTGCGCGAAGGATTTGCCGCGATGGCGACCGAGGTTCTCGCGGATCCGGTCGTAGACGACGACGGTGTCGTTCATCGAGTAGCCGACCACGGTGATGACGGCGGCGATCGTCGAGAGGGTGATCTCCTTGCGGAGCAGGATGAAGACGCCGATGACCACCATCGCATCGTGGACGCACGCGACGATGACGCCCGGCGCGAACCGCAGGTCGAACCGGAGCGCGAGGTAGAGCATGATGAAAACGATCGCGATGGCGATCGCGTTTCGGGCGCTGTCGCGGAGCAGCTTGCCGGCCTTGGGGCCGACCCACTCGACCCGGAGGGCCGCGTCGTCGGGCACGGCGTCGACCCCGAGCTTGGCGCGCAGGCGCTCGACGAGCTGATCGCCCTTGCTGAGGAGCTGGATCTCCACCCGGTGGTCGCGCGGGTTCAAGATCTGCGGGTTGGTCGCGCTCGCGCGCAGCGACACCCCGGGCACGCTGAGCACCTGGGTCTTGATCTTCTCGACGTCGGGATCGACGTCGTAACGCGTGCTGATCTTGTCGCCGCCCGCGCTGAACTTCACTTCGGTCGCGCGGGCGCTGTCGGGGCACCGGGCCGGATCGGCCACGGGCGCCTGGCCGTCGTCGACGTAACAAAGGGCCGCGCGAAGCGCGCCCTTCTCGTCGTCGGTGATCGCGCTCACGTCTTGAACGCGGATGAGGAAGTGATTCGGGCGATTGGCGTCGACGACTTGCACGATGTCCGGTGACTTGAACCCGACCGACTCCACGGCGCTTCGCACGCTGCCGGCGTCGAGCGCCTTGCCGAACGCGATCTCCACCTCGGTGCCGCCCTTGAAGTCGGTCCCGTAGTTGGGGCCGGGGTAGAAGCAAAGGATCGTCGAGACGAGGACCGCGAGAAGGCTGAACGGAACCCAGAACCAACGGACGGCCATGAAGTCGAAAACGCGGCCGGGCTTGAAGAACTCCATGGCGATATGCCCCTCAGAACTCGGCGCCGACGCTCAGGCGCTTGACCTTGGCTCCGCGAACCCACCAGTCGAACACGAGCCGGGTGCAGAACACTCCCGTGAAGAGGCTGCAGAGGATGCCGACGATGAGCGTCACGGCGACCCCCTTGACCGGCCCGCTGCCGTATTGAAGCAGGATGAGGCCGGAGATGAAGATCGTCATGTGACCGTCGATGATCGACGGCCAGGCGCGCGTGTACCCCGCCTCGACGGCGGCGCGCACGCTCTTCCCGCCGCGTAGCTCCTCGCGGATGCGCTCGTTGATGAGCACGTTGGCGTCCACGCTCATGCCGATCGTCAGCGCGAGGCCGGCGATGCCGGGGAGCGTCATCGTCGCGCTGAACGTCGCCAGGACCGCGAGCTGCAGCAGCAGGTTGAAGATGACCGCGATGTCGGCGACCACGCCCGACTTTCGGTAGTAGAGCGTCATGAAGAGGAGCACGGCCGTCGCGCCCAGGAGTCCGCCCTTGGCCGCCTCCGCGATCGAGTCCCTGCCCAGCGAGGGGCCGATGGTGACTTCGGAGCTCGGGGAGAGCTGCGCCGGCAACGCGCCCGAGCGAAGGACGAGCTCGAGCTGCCGGGCGTCGTGCAGTTGTTTCTCGGGATCGCCCGCGCCCATCGAGATGGTCGCGTGCCCGCCGCCGATCTTCTGCTTGATGACGGGCGCGGAGTCGACGATGTCGTCGAGGATGATCGCGAAGCGACGGTTGACGTTCGCGCCGGTGACCTCTTCGAAGCGATCGGCCCCGGCTGGCGAGAACGAGAGAGCCACGTAGTAGGCGCCGAAGTTTTGCTGGTCCTGGCCCGTGCTCGCGTCGGTGATGTAGTCGCCCGTCAGCTCGGACCGCGTGTAGAGGTAGAGCGTCCGCCAGCCGACCTGCTTGAACTGCAGGGGCTCGGTGCCGTCGACGGGCTCGGTGACGCCCTCGAAGCCGATCGTGTGATCGTCGGGGACGCTGAGCGTCTTGGTCCACGCTTTGAAGCGCGCGAGGCAGTCGTTGAGCGATTCGCTCACGTACTTCGGAGGCTGACACGACATGCGGGCCGACCACGCCGTCGCCGACTTGCGATGGCCGCTCGAGTCGAGCCCGTCGGGCGCGACCTCCGAGTACTGAGCGATGCCCTCGCCCTCGGGCAGGTCGTCGGCCTTCAGCGCCGCCTGTCCGAAGACGGCTGTGCTCCCGGCGTCGTCGACCATCTTGAACTCGAGCCGCGCCGTTCGCCGGATGGTTTCCTTGATATCCCGGAAGCTCTGCTCGTTGTTGCCCGGCACCTCGACGATGATGTCTTCGTCGCGGGTCGTGACGGCGGCCTCGCGGAGCCCGAGCTCGTCGACCCGGCGCGACACGGTGTCCTTTGCCTGGGCCACGGCGCGCTCGCGGATCTGCGACTCGACGTCTGCGCGAATCTTGAACGTGACCTCGTCGTCGGCCGGGCCCTGGCTCTCGGCGAGCTCGCCCAGGAACTTCTTGGTGAAGCGCTCGTCGAGCTTGCTCTTGTCGCCCACGTCTCGAAACTTGAGACGAATGATGGCGGCCTCGGGCTCCGCGACGTGCACCTTCGCGTCGAGCTTCGACAGCTCATCGCGGGTCACGCGCGCATCGCCCGAGTGCAGGCCAAGGGTGGTCGCAAGCTCCTGCCGCATCTCGTCGGCGAAGTGGTCGCGCTTGTCGCGAATGGCGTCTTCGACTTCGACCGTGTAGACGAGGCGAAGACCGCCGCTGAGGTCGAGCCCCGGCGCGATTCCGAACGACACGCGGTCTTTGATGTAGGCCGGGCAGTGCAAGTGAGAAGCGACGGCGCGACCGGCGCGCGCGAGCGTTCCCACGAACCCGGTGCTGGTCGGCGCGGGCGCGTTCGCCAGGGGGAGCGAGCCGTCGACCGTCGGCCAGAGAACGACGATCGAGCCGGCGAAGACCGCGGCGACGAAGCCGGCTTTGAGGCGCCACGTCCCGTCCATGAACGGAAGGAGGCCGAACGCGGCCCAGATGAACACGAGGCCGGCGACGAAGAGGCCCCAGAAGGAGTCGAAGCGGACGAAGAGCGCCGCGGAGCCCGCGGCCATGCTCATCAACACAAGCGCGGTGCGGCGCGGCGGAACCCGCACTCCCCACGCGAAGGCGCCGACAGCGGCGGCGGAAGACCCCAGGATCGCGAGCGACTGGCCGTCTTGCCAGACGGCGAGCGCCGCCAAGACCACGGCGACGACGCCGCTGAGGATTGCGAGAACGTTCTTTCTGGGCATGTCGCGCTGTGACCGCTGTAACTCTCGACGGGCTCTCGACCGGGGGTCTTTCGCCCGGCGCCGGTTTACTTCTTTTCGGCGGCTTCCTTCAGGTCCTTCGAGGCGGCCTTCTCGGGCTCCACGAAGGGCGAGACGGTGTTGGCCACGATTTGGACGGTCACGCCTGGCGCGATCTTGACCTTGGCGACGCGGTCGTCGGTCTCGACGAGCTCGCCGATGAGGCCCGCGTTCGTCATCACCTTGTCGCCCCGTTTGAGGCTCGCGCGCGCCGCCGTTTCCTTCTTCTGCTTGCGATTCATCAGAAGAAAGAAGGGCACGAAGATGACCAGCATCATCAGCGGCATGATGAAGCCGGAGAGCGGCGAACCGCTGCCCGACGTGGCCGCGGGGGTGCTCGAGTCCTGTGCGACGCCCGGGGTGCCGGGGCCGGTAGCGGCCTTCGGCGGCAGGTTCTGGGCTAGGAGCAATTCGCTGGAAAGGAGGGGGGAGGACATGCGGCTCCTGAAAAACGCGGCCGGAGAGATCCGGACGCGGTGGGATAGTCTTTGCCCGCTACCTAGTCAACCAGAGCCGAGAATGCGGCCGGCGGTCGGCTCGCGCCTCCCCGTGAGTCTCTCGCCCGGGAAACGGACTGTTACGGGGCCGGGGCCGGGGCCGGGGTCGGGGTCGGGGTCGGATCGTCGTCTCGAGCACACCGGAAGCCGACGTTGGCGCCAGCCTCGACGGCCGAGCCCCAGTTGCGAGACGTGGTTCGGCTTTGCGACGGCGTCGACAGCCACCCGCCACCGCGGAGCACGTGGGCGGCGCCGGCGCGGGGAGCTGGCCCCGGACCGAGGAGCTCGACGTACCAGTCCGCGGTCCACTCTTCGACGTTCCCGCTCAGGTCTTGCACTCCGAAGATGCTCGCCCCCCCCGGATGGCTACCCACCCGAGCGGGACGGCGCCCGCAGCTCCGCCCCGATTGCTCGTTGATGAGCGTCACGGCGTCGGTGCAGCTCGCTCCGGCGCCCCAGGGAAAAGGGACCTGCAGCGCTCCGCGAGCGGCGAATTCCCATTCTCGTTCGCTCGGGAGGCGCTTTCCGACGAAGTGGCAATAAGCGTCGGCGTCGGCCCAGTGCACACATGAGATGGGGAGATCCGGGTCGTCGCCGTCGTAGGTGCACGCGGCGCTCGCGCGAGCGGGCGGCGAGCACGAACCCGCCTGTACGCACGCACGATAGGCGCTCACGGTCACTTCGGTGCGATCAATCCAGTAGGGAGCAACGCTGGTCGCGCGAACCGGGCGCTCGTTCCCCGGCGCCTTCGGGCTCGCCGAGCCCATCGTGAAGTGACCGCCGGGCAGCTTCAACATCCCGTCGCGAGCCGGAACGAGGAGCCGCGACGCGACCGGGTGCGCGGGCAGCGCCTCTTCATAAGGATTGTCGCTCGTGGCGTCGTCGGGCTCGCCTTCGTCGTGCGAAGGGCCCGACGCCGACGGGGCTCCGGAGGCGGTAGGCGCCGCCGCAGGCGACGGAGCCGCCGCGGCCAGGAGCACGACGCCGCCCGGCGCCGCAGTGGCCAAGTGCGACTCGAGCACCGCGCCCGCACCACGACCGAGCCCCGTGCCGACGGCAGCGGCGATGACGACGACAAGGATGACGGACCGATCGCGGAGCAATCTCTTGAGCCTACCACCCGGCGAGCGCGTGTCCCAGAACAGCGCTCGACCGACGCGGCCCGACGACCATCACGACGATCGCAGCGATTGCGCATCGCGTTGAACGTGACGCATCGCGAGAGACATTCACGTGAGCGAAGCGGGCGTCCGTCGCCTTCCGAGGCGGACCCCGTCGTCGTCGCGATCGATCATCGCTCTCGGGACTTCGACCAGGGATTCGAAGACACTCCGCGCGGCGAGCCCGCCGATATCGGCGACGGCCGCGGCTCCGTGGGCGTGCGAAGCCACGCCCACGCGCAACGCCTCGCCGACTTCGCGTTCGACGACTTGGCCGTCGATTTCGACCTGGGTGACCTGACTCGCGCTGCCCAGCGCGAGGGCGATCCCGACGAAGGCGGCGGCCATGACCCACGGTTCCTGTCCGGCATTCTGTCCGGCATCTTCTCCTGCGTCGTGTTCTGCGTGCCGGTGCGCGCTCCGGTCCGCACCCGGTTCTCCACCGCGCGGGCTGCGAGGCGGTGACCAGCCGACGACACGCGCCCCGAGATCGAAGATGACGGCCTTGGCCCGCGGGGGCACCTCGGCCCAGAGCGCCTCGGCCGCTCGCCGCCCGCTCGGGATCGCGACGACGCCGCCCGGCGCGAGTCGACCGAGCGCGTTGGCCTGCTCGAGGCGCGCGAGCAGCGCCGGGTCTCCGAGCGCGATGACGCCAACCGCGTGCGGCGCGTGGGTCCCTCGC
>CALFNG010000265.1 GCA_937902985.1 uncultured Myxococcales bacterium | reverse complement strand
GGTCTCGCGAGCCCTCGGGAAGGAGCCGATGACGGACGCTGAAGTATCGGCCGATCTCGAGCAGATCAGGGCCGCTGTCACGCGGGAGCAGACCTGCCAGGCGGACAAGAAGTGCATGGCCGACCGAGCGGCGAGGAAGGCCGAAGAGAAGTTCTTCGCCGAGGTCGTCTCATCGCTCTGCGTAGCCGACAAGGATCGCGAACAAGCGCAGGCCGACATCGCGCGTGAACGCGCGAACCCAAGCGGCGTCGTCAGCCTGAGCGCGCTGCACGAAGCCGGCGAGCGCGTTCAGGTCGCCCAAGATCAGATCCGGGCCCTCGGCCCCGCTTACACGGCGGTCCGCAAGCACGCGTTCCGCGGTTGGCGAACGGAGTGTCAGTGATGTCAGTGATGACGACCAAGATCCGAGAATCGACCGACGGCGACTTCGAGGTGACCAATGCCCCGTGAAGCGAAAGGAACACTTCGATCCCTCGCCGACGGCTTCGCCGCGCGGATCACGGTTCAGGGACGCGAACGAAAAGACTTCGAGCTGGTCGCGTGCTCGAGTGAGGCGGAGGCCGGGGTGCGCTGCAAGGAGCTCGCGAGCATGGCCGCCCGCCTGCGAAGGGCGGGCAACGCCGGGGAGATCGAGCAGCTCCTCGAGATGGGCGCCAAGGCGCGCGCGGGCCGTCCCTGGGCTGCCGTCTGCGCGGCTGTCGATGCGCTCTGCGCCCACGCCCCTCGCCTTCAACAGGGGCGTCTCTGCCGCTCGCATCGTGCGGTACCTGCTGAAACATCTCGGGTGGACCGACGACGAAATGCGGAGATTCGATCGGCTCGCCGATGGAGTGACGCTGCGCAAGAGCATTTCCCGACCGGAGCCGTCGGAGAAGCTCAGTCGCGCGCCGACCCCCCGTGCCGCCTCCCGGGGGAAGTCGGCGCGGCCCGCGGTTCCTCGGACGCTCCGCAGCAAGCCCGCAACGTAGCCCGCTTCGGCGGCGCTTTGTCGCGATGGCCCGGCTGCAAACGTGTCGTGCAGGAGCTCGAATGGCGTTGGGCAAGAGAACCCGCCAGCCGGGGCGCGCGTTCCAGGTCCTTTGGGTCCATCGGCCGATCCCGATAGTGAGGCCGCGGCGGCTGTCGATCCCCGCCTGCGATAGACTGGCTGCCATATATATTTTGTGTTATAGGCTCCATCTGTGATGACCATCATCTACGGCGACTTCGAGTGGCTCGAAGCCAAGGCGGCAGTCAGCAAGGCCGCTTCGAGGAGGCCGCCGACGCGCTCGCGACCGACCCGTACGAGTACGCCGAGCCGGGCCCCACCCCCAGCAAGCCGCCTCGCGTCAACTCCCTCTGCATGTCCTACGCGCGCATCCTCTTCGTCGTGACCACCGAGAACGAGATCCACCAAACCACGCGCATCATCATGGCCCGAAAGGCCACCCGCCATGAGCAACGCAAGTACGAAGAAGAGCGATCCCGATATGCCCGAAGTGGACTTCGCCCGCGCCAAGCGGGTCGTCCGGCGCCGCAAGGGCCACGAGCAGCTACCCCTGTCGGCAGTCCGCCGCGCCGCGGGGAAGACCCAGGTCGAAGTGGCCGCCGCCGCCGGGGTCCCTCAGGCCGAGGTCTCGCGCCTCGAGACGCGCGTCGCGACCGGCGACGGGGTCCACCTGTCGAGCCTGACCCGCTACGCCTTGGCCGTCGGCGGCGAGCTCGAAGTCGCCATCGTGCTCGACGGTCGGCGCTACCTCATCGACTGCGGGAAGAGGTGAGCCGATGGCATCGATAAAAAAGGCCCGACCGACGCGGGTGCGGATCAAGATGACCCCGGGCGAGATGGTGCGGACGACGCGAGTGCTTCAGGAGATGAGCCCGCTCGATCTCGCGAAGGCCGCCGGCATCACGCGGTCGATCCTCGCGGCCATCGAGGACGGGCGCACGCCGCTTGGCGTCAAGCGCGCGGAGCGCCTGGCGCGCGCGCTGCGGGTCCACCCAGCCGTGCTGGTGTGGCCGCAGTGGGAAGCGTCAGAGGGCTTCATCCCGAACAAGAAGACTGCAGCCGCGATGAAGGAGTCTCGCCGCGGAGGCGGTCGGCGCTTCAAGACGGTCGAGGCGCTGATGGCCGAGTTGAACCGATGAGCGACCCCCGCTTTCCGGGCGCTCGAGGGGATCGAGGACATCGACATCCTCGACGAACGGATGCTCGCCGCGTTCTTCGCCGTGAACGCCGACACGCTGACGGCCTCCGAGCGGCGCACCATCGAACGCTTCGAGCCCGGTGTCGCCTTCTGCGGCGGCGGGGCGCAGCCGGAATGGTCCATCCGGCGGCTGACTGCCGAAGAATAGACCGAGGCGCAGTAGCCTCCTTCCTTCCCCCGACCTTCGACCCCGAGGTGCTCCCCAGCCCCGGGGTTTCCCTTTGTCGGGCGTTCGAAGCGGCACGCGGCGCGCGAGCTGGCCCGCGAACCAGGGAGGAAGTGTTCGACGTCGGCCATCGCGCGGGGCGAGGTGCTGCGAATCCCGGGAGATCAGCCCCTCGGAACGCTGGCGGGACTCCGGAACGCTACCACGAGTAGCGGATGCTCACCTTGCGGCGGGCTGCCTCTTCGAGCAGCGCCTCGTACAGTTCAACGAGCGTCATGGCGATCTCCTAGTCTGGGGCGTGAAGCGGGTAGAGCCGGTGCCCCGTTGCCAGCTCTACTTCCATGCCCCGTAATGCCATGCCTCTCCGGGGAATTCATGGCTGAGCACCAGGACCCCCGATGCGGGTCTGCTCATCCCGCCAGGTCCTATCGATCGGCCCGAGGAGGTGGAAAACGCCATCCGGTCGACCGATGCAGATGGTGGAGTATTCGGGGGCAGCCAGTCCCAGAAGCGCCGCCGCGACCGCGAGTGAGTAGAGGGCCGCTTCGGCTTCGTGGTGTCGGATGGTGGCAACCCCGGGTGCGCGCAACGCCGCGGCCACTTGGCGGTTGCCGCCAGCTTCCCAGTAATATTCGGACTTGGCGCGGACCTCGCGGCCGTTGATGACGACGGGAGGCAGCTTTCGCTTGTGTCGGTTGCGACTCGGCAAGACCCTCCAATCGTCGACGCGCCGAACGAGCCACGCCAGTCCCAAGGTTGGGTTTACCTCGGCCACGAGCGCGCCTTCCGCCTCTGGCACCGATGGCGACATCAAGATCGTCCGAGTTGAACCAAGCGCGGCAAGGACCTTGTAAGACGCGTCGACCAGAGCGCGCCCACCTCCGACAACCGAACTCGGTGGGCAACGATACTGGCAGTGCCCGCGCTGACACTGCCCGTCCACGTACCGCTGCTCCCGCGGCGCGCCGCCAGGTGTGATCGGACCGTCGATCGTCGCAAGAACGGAACGGCGCATCGCCTCGGGCAGGCGCTGAGCCCACGCGAGGCAGTCAACCAACCGAGTCTCGACACGGAAGATGCAGCGACCGTCGGCCGCGGCGTAGCTCGTGGGTGCAAGGCCGAACGGCGCGAAGACATCGACCAGCGACGCCAGACCAAGCGACGCTCTTCGTTCGGAGTATCCGATGTCGATGCCCAAAGGCCAGCGAGCCCCCGTTGCCATCAAGAGCTCCGGCCACCCAGGGGTCGCACCGTTTGGGCGGGCTCCCACCCCGACGTCCGCGAGCCGCCGCACCTTCTTATCCGCACCAAACGGATCGTACTCCTCCTCGCGCGTGAGCGCGCCGGCTCCGTGGGACCGACCGTAGACGACGCCGAGCCGCACCCGTCGGGAGCAGTGAAAACGGCTCTTCACCGCGGGTCGTGTGCTGGGTGTCCACGCTCTGGAAGACATCGCGAGCGCCCTCCACGCACTCGAGCGGGGCGTGCGGCTGATGTGAAGCCTCCGTGTCGATCCTACCTTTTATGGCCGCGGAGTTCCGGTACCAAGCGATCAGTCGCCGCGCAGAGCGACGCGATCGGGGTCACCACCTCTTCACTGGAGGAGCCACCGGCCATGACGACGAAGATCCGCGCCGCCCAGTACGTGCGCATGTCGACGGAGGATCAACAGTACTCGACAGAGAACCAGACCGACGTGATCCGCGAGTACGCGGCAAAGCACGACATGGAGATCGTCCGCACATTCGCGGATGCCGGGAAGAGCGGCTTGCGCATCCAGGGCCGCGACGCGCTCAAAGAGATCCTCGATATCGTGAGGGCCGGGAACGCCGACTTCTCGACGATCCTGGTCTACGACGTCAGCCGCTGGGGGCGGTTCCAGGATTCCGATGAGAGCGCTTTCTACGAGTACACGTGCAAGAAAGCCGGCATCACGGTGCAGTACTGCGCCGAGCAGTTCACGAACGACGGGACCGTCGGCTCGACCATCATCAAGACCGTCAAGCGCGCGATGGCGGGCGAGTACAGCCGCGAGCTCTCCGCCAAGGTCTTCAAGGGTCAGTGCCGCCTGATTCAGATCGGCTTCCGGCAGGGCGGCGCCGCCGGATTCGGCCTTCGCCGAATGCTCGTCGATCAGGCAGGTCACGCGAAGGGCGTCCTTGCGCGGGGGGAGCACAAGAGCATCCAGACGGATCGCGTGACCCTGGTCCCGGGCCCCGTCGAGGAGATCGACGTCGTTCGTCGGATCTACCGCCTCTTCATCGACGAGCGGCGCAACGAGGCACAGATCGCGGCGATTCTGAATTCGAGTGAGAGCGGCCAATGGTCGCGGGCCACCGTCCACCAGGTGCTGACCGACGAGAAGTACATCGGGCACAACGTTTACAACCGGATCTCGTTCCGACTACGTCCGGCTCCGCCTCGAGCGCGCCGCGGGCTCGCGCGAGCTCTTTGCTTCCGACGCCGTCGCGTTGCTGCACGAGGCGACCGCCGGGGCCCTCCGCGATCTCGATCGCATCGCCACGGCGTGCCTCCGCGCCGCCGCGCGCAAGAAGCGTAAGGCTGTCGACCGCGACGTCGTCTCGCGTGTCGTCAAATCCCTCGCGCCGGAGGATCGCTCGTGACCCGCCTCGTTCCTCCCGTCTTCACCCTCATCCGGGCGCCCGAGCGCGCAGCGGTCGCCGCCCTGGTGGCCTTGACCGCACTCGCGCGAAACGCGCTCGTCGCCGCGCATCCCCATCTCGCTTGCGAGCCTACCGGAGACCCCATCGACCGCGCTGTCCGTAGAATCCTGGCTGACGACGCGCTCAACCCGCTCGACGACGACATCTTCTGAACGGGCCGAGACCCATCATCGGGCGTGCGGCGACACGCGCATACCCGGTGATGGCCATCGACTGCCTTAAGGGCTCCGCGCGCCTTCGATGATGGCCATCAAAGAGCCGGCTCGGCTCACCCGCAACGAACGTGCGCGGCAACAGCTGGCCGACACCTGCCCGGACGCTACTTCGCCTTTTTTTGCCTCCAGCACCTGCGGCAGCGCCAGAGCGATCACCTCCGCCGCTCAGCTCCGCCAACTTCCCCATGAGGGAAGCCTCGCGGAGGCCCAGCCTCGATCCTTACCGAGAACAGGGGAGCGTCGTCGTGCACCAATCCCCCGGCTCGCGCGATAGAGCTTCGCCGCCGCACGGAAGAGCGCGGCCATCGCGTGGGGATGGAAGGCCGGGGAGAGGTACGACTCCTCTCTTTCTCCGCCGGCCAGATGCTCTCAGTGGCCGCTAGCTTCTCGTCGATCTCCGACGCCACGTCGAGCGCGGGGTCGCCTGTGCGGAGAGTCGCGGCGAGATTGAACGAGGCCATCGGGGCGCGATTCGGCTCCCGCGGACGGCGCCGCGCCGGGTGCGTCATGGTCTCGATTCGCTCGCCGCCGGCCGCACCTCGCTGGGCTCGCCGGGTACTGGCCGACGATCTTGCCGTCGGCGTCCATCCACACCAGCATCTCGGGGCGGAACGGGGGCCTTCACCCGTGATGTTGTGCTGGCGAGAAAGACGTCCAAGCCGCGGGGAGCGCGCGGGTCACGCCGCCCGTCGGACATACCGAGGGTGAAGGCCGCGGACCCTCGGCAGTGCAACCACCCTTCCGAGCTCTCTCGGCTCGACCGCGCGGGTGACCGGCGCGTCGCCGTCGAGTCCGATGTGCGGGCGGTCCTCGTTGTAGTAGGCGGCGTGCTGGCGGACCAGGTGCAGGAGATGACGCTCACCGAGCACAACCACGTGATCGAGGAGCTCTCGACGAAGAGTGCCTACCCACCGTTCGGCGTAGCCATTCTGCCAAGGGGACCTCGGCGAGGTGCGGAGCTGTTCGATCCCAAGGTTTCGCACTCGCGCGTCGAAGGCCCTGCCGAAGATTGCGTCGCGGTCGCGAATCAGACGGACCACATGGGCATCGGGCCCGACCACCTCGACGATCTGCTGGGCGGCCCACGCGGCGTACGGGTGCGCCGTCACGTTGACATGCAGGATCCGCCGCCTCTCCAGCGAGAGGACAAAGAACACGTACAGCGTCGCCATCGTCGATGCCACTGGCGACGGCAAGGCCGACATCGTCGCCGTGAATC
>CALFNG010000264.1 GCA_937902985.1 uncultured Myxococcales bacterium | reverse complement strand
CGAGCTTCTCGGTCGTCGCGTCGATCAACGCGCGCGACGCGTTGCTCTTGCTCGCACCGCGCGTCTCGATCGATTCGTCCACCCGTTCCAAGCTGCGTTCGTAACCGCGCGTCGAGACGCCGAGCGCGATCTGTTCGACGACACGTTCGGACATCGGGTCGCCGTCACGAAGTCTCTCGATGCTCGGCAGCGAGACCTCTCGGCCCCGACCCTTCCACCGGACCACGATGGGCGCGTGCGATTTCGTGTACACGCCGGTGTCGTGATGACAGCTGCCGAACAAGCGCTCGGCGTCCAGGCTGCGATCTCGTACGGCCGCCCAGCCCGCTTGACGTTTTCCTCCGACGACTTAGTTAACTGACTAACTCCGATGCCGGCCGCCTACGCCTCCGCCGACAAGCGCGCCGAGCTCGTGACTGCGGCCACGACCCTGCTGCACGAGCAGGGTTTCCACCGCACCACGCTGGCCGACGTCGCGGACCGGGCGTCGGTGCCGCTTGGCAACCTCTACTACTACTTCAAGACCAAGGAGGCCTTGGCCGAAGCCGTTATCGCCGCTCACGAGCAAGCGCTGCGCGAGCGGTTCGCTTCCTGGGACGCGGCGCAACGCGACCCCCGCGCGAGACTGCGGCAGCTGGTGCGCGCGCCGCTCGACACCAGCGACCGTGTCATCCAGTTCGGTTGCCCCCACGGCAGCCTCTGCCAGGAGCTCGAGAAGCTTGGCAAGGACGCGCCGCTCGCCCGCGCCGGGGCGCGCCTCCTCGCCGTGTACATCGACTGGACCGACTCCCAGTTTCGCGCGCTGGGGTGCGAGAAGCGCGAAGCGCGCGCGCTGGCGGCCGATCTGGTGGCGTCCGTGCAGGGCACCATGCTCCTGGCGAACACGCTGCGGTCGCCGGAGCTTCTGGCGGCCCAGCTGCGCAGGGTCGAGCGCTGGCTCGATGGTGCAGGCCCTTCCACGTTGCCGTCTCCAGCGAGACCCAACCGACCGAGGAGCCGATCATGAGCCAAGACCTTCCCACCACCACGCTCAAGGACAGCATCGCGACCTTCATGCAGGGCGTGTCAAAGCAGGCTCCTCCCGAAGTCCTCGCGGGCCTGGGCACCGAGATCAAGAAGCTCGCCGAATCGGGCATTGCCCGCCAGGCGCTGCCGGTCGGCGCCAGGGCGCCGGACTTCACTTTGCCCGACGCGCACGGCAAGCCCGTGACCCTCTCGGCGCTGCTCGCGAAGGGTCCGGCGGTCGTCACCTTCTACCGTGGCGGCTGGTGCCCGTTTTGCGACCTGCAGCTGCGCGCCTACCAGGGCGTGCTGGGCGCGATCCATGACCTGGGCGCGGAGCTCGTCGCCATCTCGCCCCAGACGCCCGACTACGCGCTGTCCGACGTCGAGAAGAAGCAGCTCACCTTCTCGGTCCTGACCGACACGGGCAACCGCGTTGCGCGCGAATTCAAGCTCATCTTCACCTTAAGCGACGCGCTCCGGAAGCTGCAAACCCACTTCGGCAGCGTCCTGCCGAAGTTCAACGGCGACCATTCCTGGGAGCTGCCGATGCCCGGGACCTTCGTGCTCGACCGGCACGGAGTCGCGAAGCTCGCGTCGGTCGACCCGAACTGGATGGTCCGTGTCGAGCCTGCCGCGATCCTGGAGGCTCTGCGAGGAGCGCGCGCCTCGTGAGACGGGCGAGGGTAGCCGCGGCAGCGTTGGTGGCCGCGTTGGCGCTGGCAGCGTGCTCGAAGCCGCCCGGCGACACCGCCCCGGGCACGAGCGCTCCATCCGCATCGGGCTCGACTTCGGCGATGGCAGCGTCGGCCTCTGCCTCGGCTGCGCCGGCAGCGCACCCGATGAAGGACTACACCGATCCGCCCGCCGACCGGATCGGCGTGCTCGCGCCCGGCACGGGAATCCCGGTCGGACAGAAGGTCGCGGATATCCACGCGGGCGATCTCGACGGCAAGGACGTGTCGCTGTCCTCGCTCTACACAAAGGGCCCCATCCTGCTCGCGTTCTACCGGGGCGGCTGGTGTCCCTACTGCAGCTCCGAGAACCACGCGTTGGCGACGGCGTACCCCGAGTACCAGAAGCGCGGAGTCACACCCGTCACGGTCAGCGTCGACACGCCCGACGCCGAGGCCAAGACGAAGGCTACCTACGCGATCCCCTTCCCAGTGCTGAGCGACAGCGACGCGAAGATGATCGAGGCGTTCCACGTGGTCAACCACGTCGACGACGCTACGTTCGCGAAGATGAAGGGCTTTGGTCTGGACATCGAGAGCTACTCGGGCAAGGCCCATCACGAGATCGCGATCCCCTCGCTCTTCCTTATCGACCGCACAGGCGTCGTGCGCTGGGCGCACTCGGACCCGGACTTCAAGGTCAGGCCGAGCACGGCGCAAATCCTTGCCGCCATCGACGCGACGAAGCTCGTGAGCAGATGACCACCGCGCCCCACGTGCAAAGGAGCACAAGATGAGCAAGGTCGTTCTTGTGACGGGTGCCTCGAGCGGCATCGGTCGCGCGACCGCACTCGAGTTCGCGAAGCGCGGCGCGCGTTTGGTCCTGGGAAGCCGAGGCGAGGAAGCCGGCACCGCGCTGCTGAAGGAACTCGGTGACATGCCGGCGCTATTCCAGCGGACCGATGTGGCCATCGAGGCCGACACCCGAGCGCTGGTGGACCTCGCGCTCGAGCGCTTCGGGCGCCTCGACGTGGCGGTGAACAGCGCAGCGCTCGAGGCGCGCGGGTCGATCGAGGCATTCGACGAGGCGACGTACACGCGCGTCTTCGACGCCAACGTCGAGGGGATGTTCTTCGCGATGAAGGCGCAGATCGCGGCCATGAGGCGCGGCGGTGGCGGCTCGATCGTGAACCTGAGCTCCACCGGGGGCAGCCGCGGCATGCCGAACATGGCCATCTACGTCGCGAGCAAGCACGCCGTCGAAGGGCTGTCGCGCGCAGCGGCTCTTGATCTCGCGGCGTCGAACATCCGCGTCAACGTGGTCGCGCCGGGACCCACACTCACCCCCATGCTCTCGCGCGTCACCGATGGCCATCCCGAGGCGTTCGCCCGTCGGGTCCCGATGGGACGCGCGGGCGCTCCCGAGGAGGTTGCGCGAGCCATCGTGTGGCTCGCGTCGGACGAGGCCTCTTTCGTGAGCGGCGTCGTGTTGCCAGTCAACGGCGGACTGACCGCGGCTTGAGCTGCACGCTGCCCGCATCGTTCCGCCACTCCCGGCGACGATCGATCGTCGCTACGCTCTCGTACCCGAAGAAAGAGGTGTCCCATGGTCAAGGTCGCACTACTCGTACGTCTGGTCGCCAAGCCCGGGAAGGAAGAGGAGGTCGCCGCGTTCCTGTCGAGCGCACTGCCGCTCGCACAAGCCGAGGCCGCCACCATCGTCTGGTTCGCGCTCCGGATCTCGAAGAACGAGTTCGGCATTTTCGACGCTTTCCCCGACGATTCGGGGAGGAAAGCTCACCTGAACGGCCCGATCGCCGCCGCGCTTATGTCGAAGGCAGGGGCACTCCTCGCCGAGCCGCCAAAGATCGAGCAGGTCGATCTGCTGGCGGTGAAGCTCGCCAAGTGACCGTCACCGTGTGTCTGCGGTGGTCTTTGTCTGCTCTGGTTGCGTCTGTAACAAAGAACCGCGACCCGTTGGTTAATGGCCGTTCGGGTCTCCCGCGTCTTTGTCTGCGCCCTTCATTGAAACCGCCTGTCTGGTGAGCCACCCTTGCAGGATACGATCGGCTACTACCGGGCACGCTTCAAAGGCACGTTGATCGCCAACTTCGGCTTTGACAGCGCCTCAGCGAATGCAGCGATTGGAAGCAGGCACGCCGATCTTGTGTCCTTCGCCAAGCCGTTCATCCTTGCTTCCGAGCCGCGCGAGGCGTGAGCGGCACGCCGGCGGTTTCGCGAATCAGGCGCTGCCGCTTGTCACCGCCACGGGGCAGGGCTCCACCTCCGGCGATATGAAGTTCACCGACACGTTCGGCGCCGTGGGAAGAACGCTCGCGGCTGCGGTCGCTCTCTCGAGCGACACCATCGCGAAGAACGTGCCGACCGGATCGGTCATCCCCGCGGCGCTGGCCACCTGAAGAGGCGAGTGAAACCGAAGCGAAACGGCTCGCCCCTTACGCTTCGGCCTCGAGAAGGAGGCCAGGCGCGATGAGCGGACTCGGTGGATTGAACAGGTCGCCTCACGGCGTCGTCATCGGGATGGTGCAGCTCCAGCTGCCGACCGTGGTCACGCCGGCTGGCCTGAGCGCGCAGACGCGGAAGATCGTCGCCATGGTCACGAAGGCGAAGAAGGGCATGCCCTCGCTCGATCTCGTCGTGTTCCCCGAGTACGCGCTGCACGGCCTCTCGATGGACACGAACCCGGCGATCATGTCCCGCATCGACGGGCCGGAGGTCGCGGCGTTCAAGGAGGCGTGCGCGCGCGAGAAGGTGTGGGGCTGCTTCTCCATCATGGAGCAGAACCCGGACGGTAACCCCTACAACAGCGGCATCATCATCGACGCGGCGGGCGAGCTCCGCCTCTATTACCGGAAGATGCATCCGTGGACGCCGGTCGAGCCGTGGGAGCCGGGCAACGTCGGCATCCCCGTCTGCGACGGACCCAACGGCAGCAAGCTCGCGCTCATCATCTGTCACGACGGGATGTTCCCGGAGATGGCGCGAGAGTGCGCCTACAAGGGCGCGGACATCATGCTCCGCACGGCCGGGTACACCGGTCCGATCCGGCATGCGTGGCGAACGACCAACCAGGCGAACGCCTTCTGCAACCTCATGGTCACGGCCAGCGTCTGCATGTGCGGGAGCGACGGCGTCTTCAACTCGATGGGCGAGGGGATGATCGTCAACTTCGACGGGACCCCCATCGTCATGGGCAGCGGGATAGCCGACGAGATCATCACCGCCGAGGTGCGACCCGACCTCGTGGCCGAGGCGCGCAAGGGCTGGGGAGTCGAGAACAACATCTACCAGTTCGGGCATCGCGGCTTCGTGGCGGTGAAAGGCGGAGCGCAGGATTGTCCGTACACGTACATGACCGCTCTCGCGGCCGGGAAGTACCGGCTGCCGTGGGAGCGGGAGGTGCAGGTGACGGACGGGACGAGCTGCGGGTTTCCGGTGCCTACGCGGGTGTACGGGGGATCGCAGGGGCGGTGATCTTGGGCGAGTAGGACGAGCAAAGCGTTCGGGGACGCAACGAGTCCACAGATCGCCCACACCACGCCCTGGCCGTGCCGTCGTTCGAGAAGGCCGACAAGGTGGCGGCGACCGTGGCGGCCCGAGCAACAACAGCGAAAGCGTCGAAGAAAACTCACACGCGCCACTAGCTCAGCTGAGAAGCGGGGATCGCGAAACCTCGGCGAATCGCAGCCATACAAGGCTCAAACGTCCCGGTACGTCTCATAGCGTCCCGTCGAGTCCGTGGACGAACCGTGGACAGGGTTGAGGCACGTGAGAGCCTCGTAAACGGGGTCGCGCCGTGTCAGCGGCGCGGCCCCACCAAGCTCTCGAGCAGCAACAGCCGATTCCGCGGGTTTCCCATGCCGAAGGGGGCATCGAGGCCGTTCCCGAGCTCGCGGTCTGCACCACGACTATCGGCGCGCCGCGTGACGCGACCATCTTGTCGTAGGGGCGATGTTCGAAGTTGGGGTCCTCGAAGTCGAAGGCGGAGCGCACGTGACCGCGCGACGACAACGCGACGACACGCGCGCCGTTGGCACGTCGCAGCGCGGGGAGCAGACGCGCGAACAGTCAGAAGTGGCCGACGTGGTTCACCGCAAGCTGCGACTCGAGCCCGCGCGCATCGCGCGATAGCGGCGCGGCCATGATGCCGGCATTGTTGATGAGGAGGTGCAGCGGTCGATCGCCGAACTGGGCCGCGAACGCATCGATCGTGGCTGGCACGCCGAGATCGAGCTCGTCGATCGTGACGTTCGCGAGACCCGACAGCGCGGCGGTCGCTTTCGCGATGTCGCGCGCGGGCACGATCACCTGCGCATCGGCGGCGGCAAACACACGCGTGGTCTCGAGACCGATGCCGGCGTAGCCACCGGTGACGATCGCGGTGGTGCCGTCGAGGCGGCGCTCGCCGATCACCTCGCGGGTCGTGGTCTTCGCGCCAAAGCCCGACGGAAGAGGATGTTGCGGAGACATGGATGGAATCCTTTCAGCTGCGGGCGGCTCGCCAGCGAGCGGTGTCGTGCGCTCCCACGAGCGGAATGCGCGCACGAACGAGTTGGGCTCGGCAAACCCGAGCAGGAACGCGATGTCGATCGGCTCGAGCGCGGTGTGCTCGAGGAGTCGGCCGCTGCGATGTGGCGGATGTCGTCGAGCTGGTCTTGGAACGTGGTGCGCGCCTTGGTTGTCACCATTGGCCCTTCGTCTTGCGAGCGGTATCCCGCTCCGCGCCGCGCTGCTTCTCGCGGGATCGGTCTCTCCCTTTGCGCTCTCGCT
>CALFNG010000263.1 GCA_937902985.1 uncultured Myxococcales bacterium | reverse complement strand
GGCGACCCGAGTCACCTCATCGTGAGGTGGAACGGGTCGTCCCTACCGGAACCGCTCTCTGCGCCTCCCGCCGCCAATCTCCCTCTCCGGGGGACTACACGTTGAACTTGAAGTGCATGACGTCGCCGTCGCGGACGACGTACTCCTTGCCCTCGATGCCCATCTTGCCGGTCTCGCGGGCCCTGGCTTCGCCCCCCAGCTTCACGAAGTCTTCCCACCAGATGACCTCGGCCTTGATGAAGCCCTTCTCGAAGTCGGTGTGGATCGCCGCGGCGGCCTGAGGGGCTTTCGAGCCCTTCTTCACCGTCCACGCGCGGATCTCGGTCTTGCCGGCGGTGAGAAACGTGATGAGCCCGAGCAGGTCGAACCCCGTGCGCACCACCGTGTTCAGCCCCGGCTCGGTGAGACCGGCGCTGGCGAGGAACTCCGGCCGGTCGGCCGGATCGAGCTCGGCAATCTGAGCCTCGAGCGCCGCGCAGATGGCCACAATGGGCGCACCCTCCGAGTCGGCGCGCCGCTTGAGGGCCTGATAGTGCTTGTTATCTGCCAGCTTACCCAGCGATCCCTCGTCGACGTTCGCGATGTAGAACGCGGGTTTGTCCGTGAGGAGGTGCATCTCCCGCATGATGACCGGCGCCTCGGCGTGGTCGGGAAGGCGGTACGAACGCGCCGGCTTTCCGTCGTCGAGGTGCTTCGCGAGCGCCTCGCACATCTCGGTCGCGAGCTTCTCGACCGGGTTGTTCGACTTGATCATCTTCCGGGCACGGTCGGCGCGCTTGTTCACCGTCTCGAGGTCCTTGAGGCAAAGCTCCATCGTCACGGTGTCGATGTCCGCCACCGGGTCGACGCGGTTCTCGACGTGCACGACGTTCGCGTCGTCGAAGCACCGGGCGACCTGCATGACGGCGTCGACCTCGCGGATGTGCGCCAGGAACTGGTTGCCGAGCCCTTCGCCCTTGTGCGCGCCGCGCACGAGGCCCGCGATGTCGACGAAGTCGATGGTCGCGGGCACGATTCGCGCTGCATGAACCACGGCGTCGAGCGCCTGAAGGCGCGGGTCGGGCACCATCACGACGCCGACGTTCGGCTCGATGGTGCAAAATGGGTAGTTCGCCGCCTCGGCCTTGGCCGACGAGAGCGCGTTGAAGAGCGTAGACTTGCCTACGTTCGGGAGGCCGACGATGCCGATGGAGAGACCCATGTAGTTCCAGTGGGCGCGAGCTATCATGCGCGATCGACGCTCGCAAGGTGAGGGGGTCGCGCCACCGGCGGCCCCGAAGCCACGGAGGCGGCGCGCGATGAGCGCCCGGCGAACTCTCTCAGATGACGCAAGATGGCCCACTTAACGAGGCACCGAAGAACGTGACCGACAGCGCGCCGGTTTCACGCGCGCCGCTCGCCGGGCGAACGGTCGCGCTCTGCGTGACCGGGAGCATCGCGGCTTACAAGGCCGTCGAGGTCGCGAGGCTCTTGCTCAGGGCGGGGGCGAGGGTCCTGCCCGTCATGACCGCGTCGGCCGCGCGCTTCGTCGGCCCGGTGACGCTCGCCGGCATCTGCGGCGAGGCCGCCGCGACAGACATGTGGGATCCGTCGTTCGCGGGCGAACTGCACATCAAGCTCGCCGAGCGGGCCGATCTGGTCGCCATCGTCCCGGCAACGGCCGACGTGCTCGCGCGGCTGGCTCAGGGCCGCGCCGACGATCTCGTCACGGCGCTCGCGCTCTGCGCGCGTGGCCCGGTGCTCGCCGCGCCCGCCATGCACCCTCGAATGTGGGACCATCCGGCAACCGCACGCAACGTCGCCGACCTCTCGGCCCAGGCGCGCGTGACGCTCGTCGGCCCGGTGCGGGGCGAGGTCGCTTCGGGCGACGAAGGCACGGGCCGCATGGCAGACCCCGCGGCCATCGTCGCCGCGGCGACTGCGCTGTTGCAGCGCGCGCCGTCGGCTCCGTCGGAACCGGCGCGGGATCTCGCGGGCGTTCGAGTGCTCGTGACGGCCGGTCCCACGCTCGAAGACGTCGATCCCGTGCGCTTCCTGGGGAACCGGTCGAGCGGCAAGATGGGCTTCGCGCTCGCAGCCCGCGCCGCCGCCCGAGGCGCCGACGTCACGCTCGTCGCTGGGCCGGTCCACCTCGCGACTCCGCCGGGGGTGCGCCGCGTCGACGTGCGAGGAGCCCTCGACATGCGCGCCGCGCTCTGGGCCGCCATGCTGCCTGATCTCAGCGGCGTCGACGTACTGATCATGGCTGCCGCGGTGGCCGATCACCGGCCGGCCGAAGTGGCGACGACGAAGATCAAGAAGAGCGATGCGAGCGGCGCGAACGCGATGACCACGATTCAGCTCGTGAAGAACCCGGACTTGCTCGCCGAGATCGGCGCGGCTCGCGCGGCGCGGACCCCGCATCCCTCGGAACCCGCAGCGCCGTCGGCCCGCTCGTTGCCCGTCGCGCCCGTCGCGCCCCTCAACAGCCATCGCCCCGTGCTCGTCGGCTTCGCCGTCGAGACGGCCGGGGGCGCCGCGCTCGTCGCCTACGCCGAGCGGAAGCTGAGAGAAAAGCGCGTCGACATGATCGTCTGTAACGAGGCGGCCGATTCGTTCGGCCACGACGACAGCCGCGTCGGGCTCGTAACGGCGCCCACGAGCCTCGCCCAACTGAGCACCGAGTTCCTCCCTCGCGCCTCGAAATCCGCGCTCGCCGACACCATCTTGGCCCGCGTTCGCGATCTACTGTAATCGAGCCGGGGCGCTCAGCACCGGTCAGCCGAGCTGCAACGGCAGCCGATGCACGGACACCTGCAACAGCGGCCGGAGCGACTGCAACTTGGGAACGGCGCCCGACAACGACGGCTGCGAGTGCTCCACCCCCATGTGCTGCGGAGCGAGCTGCAAGACGGTTCACAGCAACGGCGTCGGCCAGAACTTCTTCGACTGCAACGGCCAGGGCAGCCACAACCAGGCGCAGGCGCAGGCCGCGTGCACGGCCTACACGGGCAACGCGTCGGCGAGCAGCCCGAGCAACGTCTGCTGCGGTTTCGGCGTACCGATCTGCTTCGGCCAGACCGCGGACTCGGTGTGCGGCTCGGCGAACGGCACGTGCTGCTGCTGGCAGTACTCGGGGCCGAACGCGGGGCGCGTCCAGAGCGAAGGCTCGAACTGCAAGCCGTCGTGCGGCTCGGGCAGCGACCCCGCCCGGAACTGACGGCGACGGGCGGCGATTCGCAGCAACCGGTGGATCGCGTGGCCACGGCTGGCGCGTCGGCCGCGCGGTGGTAGCGTCGCCCCATGGAGGTCACGGTCAACGGCGCGCGCCGCGAGGTTCCCGCAGACGTCACCGTCCGTGAGCTCATCGAGCACCTCGGATTGACCGAGGGTCCGGTGGCCGTGGAGATCAACCGTGCGGTCGTGCCGCGCGCGCGGCACGCGGAGCACCGCGTGTCGCCGGGCGACGAGATCGAGGTCGTTCACTTCGTCGGCGGGGGCTGACTCGGTCGGGTCGTTCGCTTCACCCACAAGACCACGGGGTTGAAGTCGGGCTTGATGAAGACCGGACCGCGCGAGCGCGCGCCTTCGACGAGCGACGGCGCGGTCCCCATCGTGAAGAACGCGATCGGCAGCGACGGCCGCTTCTCGAGGAGCGTGCGAGCGAGGTCGGTCCCGTCGCCGTCGGCGAGCTCGAGATCGAGAATGGCGCAGCCGAGAGACGCGAAGTCGACCTTGCGCGCCGTGGCCAGCGACGACGCTTCGCAAACGCGGAACCCGTCGATCTCCAGGCGGCGCGCGAGGACCCGGCGTGCGACCGCCGAATCGTCGACGAGGAGGACTGTCCACATGAAGCGTTCCCCCCCGCGCCGCGGACTATAGCCGAAGAGGCCGTCGCGTGCCGGCGCATCTCTTCGAGAGCTCTGCTAGAGTCGGCGCCGATCACCCATGCTGACGCACGATTTCGTCCGCAAGCTTTACGACCGCCCGTTGTTTTCGCTCCTCGACGAGGCGCGCGCGGTTCATCAGGCCAACCACCCCGAGCTCGAAGTGCAGCTCTGCACGCTCCTCAGCGTGAAGACGGGAGGCTGCCCCGAAGACTGCAAGTACTGCACGCAGTCGAGCCACTACGAGACCTCGGTCGGCCCCGAAAAGATGCTCGACGTCGACGAGGTGCTCGCCGCTGCGCGCCGCGCGAAAGACGCGGGGTCGACGCGCTTTTGCATGGGCGCCGCCTGGCGCGAAGTGAAAGACGGGCCGGCGTTCGACCGGGTGCTCTCGATGGTCCGCGGCGTCAAATCGTTGGGCCTCGAGGCGTGCGTGACGCTCGGCATGGTGACCACCGATCAGGCCGTGAAGCTCAAAGAGGCGGGCCTCGACGCGTACAACCACAACCTCGACACCAGCCGCCAGCACTACCGGTCGATCATCTCGACGCGCACCTACGACGATCGGCTCCGCACGCTCGAGAACGTGCGTGCCGCCGGCGTGACGGTCTGCTCGGGTGGAATCATCGGAATGGGCGAGAGCGTCGACGATCGCTGCGACATGTTGCGTACGCTCGCCAACCTCGATCCCCAGCCGGAGAGCGTGCCGATCAACGCCCTCGTCCCCATGGAGGGAACGCCGCTCGGGGCGCTGCCTCCGGTCGACCCGCTCGAGCTCGTGCGAATGATCGCCTGCGCTCGCATCTTGATGCCGCGGGCGCGGGTGCGTCTCAGCGCGGGTCGAACGGCGCTGTCGCGCGAGGCGCAGCTGCTCGCGATGTATGCCGGCGCGAACTCCATCTTCTACGGCGACAAGCTCCTCACGACCTCGAACCCCGCCGAAGACGGCGACCGCGCCCTCCTCCGCGACGCGGGCCTCCGCGCCATGGCCGGCTAGCGCGCCCGGCGACTACCCCTCGGCGCGACGGACGAAGACGGAGATGGTGAAGTTGCGGACGACGCGGTCGGCGCGTTTGATCCGGACTCTGCGAATCGAGAAGAGGGCGTGAAGAGGGAGCTCGGGCGGCGGGCCGAAGCGGTCGTCGGTGACCCAGACGATCGAGTCGGACCGCCGCCACTGCGCGCGAGGCCACCAGCGGTCGAAGTCGTCCGGGATCGGGGTATCGCACCCGACGCGGACGTCGCCGCGTAGATCGGCGTCGAGCTGGGCACAGATCACCCAGTGCGGCCCCACGACGCTGACTCCTTCGAGCCCCGGCGAGGCCTGGGCGGCGACCTCGTCGCGAACCGCGCCGAGAACCTCGGGCCAGCCGTAAAGCTCGTTCGCGAGATCGTAGCGTGCGTCGTACGAGGCCGGAGCCAGGCGCAGCGTTTGCGGAACGAGGACCCACGTGTAGACCGCCGCGACGAAGGCAGCGGCGAGCGCAGCGGACGCGCCCACGAGCTTGCGCGACGGAGCGTCGGTCGACCGCGCGAGGGCCGGGACCAGGGAGAGCAGCGCCGGCGCCACCCAGTGCGGCTCGGCGACGCGGCTCCAGAGCGCGAGGGGAACGAGGACGCCAGCGGGGAGCGCGCTCCCCGCCAGGAGCAACGTGCCAACGGCGTCGTGCCGGCCGCGCCAGGCCGCGCACGCCGCGAGGGCGGCGAGCACGGCGACGAGGGGCGAGAGATAGGCGAGCTGGCCGCCGGCCAACGCCGCGGCGTTCCGTAGCGAGAGGCCCGCCGCCTGCTGCGTGTCGCCCAGGCGATGAACGAAGAGCGGCCACCCGCTGCGCGCCTCGAACACTGCGATCGGTGCGACGACCACGACGCCGGCTACCAGCCCCGCCCAGGGCGGGAGCGTGCGCGCGTGCGCGCGCGCGCTGCGCGAGGCATACGTCACCGCCAGCGACGCGAGGAGGAGCGCGCCGCTGACCTTCGATGCGGCGGCCGCCCCCGCGAGGAGGCCGGCGCCCGCGAAGGCGAAGGTCGCGCGCGGGCTCCCCGGGGTGGCCTCGAGCGCGAGCGCCGCCAGCCCAATCGCGCCCGTCCAGAACGTCGCGAGCAGGAGATCGGGGGTCATGGCAAAGAGGCCGATGGCGATCTCGGGGACCACCGCGAAGACGAGGGCCGCCGCGAAGGCTCGGCGCCAGGAAGCCCCAGCTCCCCGGCACGCGAGCGCCATGGCCCAGGGGACGAGCGACGCGAGCACGGCGGTCATCAGGTGCGCGCGCTCGGGGCTCGGCGCCGTGCCTCCGCCGAGGGCGCGCGCAACGAGGCCGATGAGGGGGGGGTGATCGAGGTACGCAGGTTGCGGATGCACGGCGTACGCCGCGTAGAGCGCCTCGGAGTCGCCGAAGCCGACGCGGGTCGCCGCGTAGAGGCGGATGGCGAGGAGGCTCGCCGAGAGCGCGGCGAGAGCCCACAGCTCTTGCCGTCCGTCGTGCGCGCGGGTCGTCATCGGGTCACGCTGGCCTCGCTGGTCACGCGCTTTGCCCGGGTCACGCTGCTCACGCTGCTCACGCTGCTCACGGCTGCTCATGCCGCGTTCGCGCGCACGCCCAGCCAGGGCGCCAGCATGCGCGCGACGGCAACGGAGGGCGTCCGTTCGTCGCCGAGGGTGGCCTCCACCTCGTCGCACGCGGCCGCGAGAACCGCGCGGCGATC
>CALFNG010000262.1 GCA_937902985.1 uncultured Myxococcales bacterium | reverse complement strand
CACCATCCGGTCGCGAAGCCCGTCAAGGCACGGCGCGATGGGCGCCCCGGCAGAGGCCGGCGAGTGCCCCGACCCTGCTCGACGGAGGCCGAGGCGAGCAGGAGGCGATGGCTCAATCGTGGTCCGCCGCGGCGTCCGAGCACGCAGACACGGTGACGGCCGGCTTCCTCTGCGACGAGCCCGACGTCACGTCCAACGCGTGCCGTCGCCGACGAACGCGGTCGACACCTTCGCCTGCGACGACCCGAAGATGGCCGAACAGCAGCACACCATCCTGGACGCCGTGAAGGAGCTCGCGATGACGATCCTCGGCGTGTTCGCGGGTCGACCGTGAAGCCCGACGATCCGAGGTGGCGCTGGCTCGTCTACGCGACCGCGCTCGTCCCCGTGGTGGGACAGCCCGTCGTGGTCGTAGCGAGCTCGATCCTCTACTACCGCTGGCACCGGAAGTGGCCGCGGGAAGCCTTCTGGCTCAACGTTCACGCGTGGATCGCGGTCGCCCTGAACATCGCCCTCGTGCTTGGCATCCGGCACCTCCCGCGGCGCTGACGTGATCTTCTACGTCTGGCGACCGCCGCAGGTGTTCGCGATCGTCAGGTGCCCGGACTGCGGGCCGGACGGTTCGGGTGCGCTGGCCGGAGGCGTGGGCGCCTTGCAGGGCGTGCGGAACGCCAACCGAGACTCGGAAGGCACTCGGCAGCGAGCCGGTGTGCGATGATTAGGCCGGTTTTGTGGCTTTCGGAGTTGGCTCGGGAGGACGGGAACTCGGAAGAATACCGGTCGTGATCACGCCCGAGTTTCGCCAGCGCTTGACCCAAAGCGGAGCGCCCTCGGGCAAAGCGCGCTCGGCGCGACGCTCGTTCGGCATGCCGAGCTGGGCGTAAAGCGCGTCGACGTAGAGAGCGTCCACGAACCTGATCAGGTTTCCGTGGAGCATCGGACGGTCTCCTGCATGCACGATCGCGCTCCGGAGCTGAGAAAGCTGATCGATCGCGAATGTCTCGCGGATCCACCGAACCTCGCGTCCGTACGAGCTCGCGAGCAACGTTCCCAATGGGACATTGCTCCCGCTGCCGCCAAACGAAATCGCCTCGAGCGCGATCCAAAATTTCACGAACGCGTCGAGCCTGTTCCCCTCAGCGTGGGCCTGCGAATACCACCGAAGCGATGCGCGTGCCCTCGCTTGCGTCCGGTCGTCGGCAGCACCTATTGCGCGCAAAACGTCTCGCATCGCGATCATAGCGGCCTCGTTCAGCTCCGCCCGCTCCTCCCGCGGCCTTCGCAGCGGCGAGCTCAGGACAAACACGCCCGATCCCACGGCCTCCGCGTAGAATTCAAAGGCCTGCTGATAGACCGCGTTCGGGGAGACAGCCGCCGCGACAACGCCCGCCGCCGAGTCCATGCGCGCGGTCGCTTCTCGCTCCATCTCCTCGGTGACCGCCATGTAGTGCGCTTGCACCGGCACCGAGAGCAGCACGTAGCGTCCGGAAGGCAAGGTCACAAGGTCATCGCTGCGGCTAACTGCGACGCGGTCGCCACCGATGAACTGATAGGTGATTGGACGAGGGATTTTCGGGCTCCCCCTCATGAACATGACGTGGAGGTCTCGCCCTTCGAAGTTCCCGGACCACACGCCGAGCTCGGTTTCATGCTCCGTCTGCGGCGTCCGCGAGAGGAGCGCGAGGTAGCCACGAATGAGCACAGAACCCTTGGACCGGTCCGCGTACCAGCCGTCGGGCGCGTGGGCTCCCCAGGCCCGTTCCTGCTTGCTCATCCGTAGAACATGCGCACGACGCCTCAAGAGCGAAAGCCCCGCCCCAGCCGAGGATTCATCCGCCCTACAGCGGACGCGAGGAACCGCCCCGCCCATGCGATCTAGATGTACTACTCCTCCTCCAGGGAGCGGTCGACGACGCGATCATGAAGGTCGTCCGGTGCTCTGATTGCGACGGACCGTCGGGCGCGTTGGCCAGAGGCTGGGCGCCGTCGGTCGGGCGGAACCCGTGGCGGGGAGAGGGTACTTGCCCTGTCGGACCATTCGCACGCTCGCCGAAGCTTTGCCCGTCCATAGTCATTTATTCGCTCTCGATGAGAAACGGATGCGAGCTACGGAATCGGGACTTGACTCCGCCCGTTGCCTGAACTCTCATCGCGTAACCGGTGTGTGTCCGCCTAGACTAGATGAGGTTCAAGGTCCGTCTCCGTTGTCCGCCGGCAGTCGTGAAAGGAGGTGACATTTTGGCGAATCAATGGCTCTACGATGGGGTTCGTGACCTTCTTTCGAGGGTTGGTGGAGCAGCAATCGACACGGTCGGCAGTACGACGTTCGGTCCAGCGTGGCCTTTGATCAAGCCGATCGTGGAACCGATAAAGAAGCTCTTCGGACCGTCGCCATCGGATCAGGCGATGGCCGCCTTCCTCGTCAAGTGGGACGAGGAAGAGGAGAGGAAACGCGATCGACAAGCGCTTGTGCGACTGGTCGTGGACGGACAACAGGACGCCGCCTTGCCTTCGACCATTCGTCTTGCCAAGACCTTGGCGGCAACAGAGACGGAGGAGCGTACTCGCCGGGATCTTCTGCGTGCACAAGGTCGCATCATCATTTTGGCCGGTCGCGCAATTAGAGCGATCCTGAATGGGGAGCAGACAGCTCCGGGGCGAGCACGCCGCGATCTCTCGGTGCTCGGCTTCTCGCAGCACCTCATCGAGCTCGTAATTTTCAATATCGTAGAAGGCCGGAACAGCCTGGATGCCGACTTGGTCAACGTCCCTCTGCAGGACGTTCGGACGGCGGTGGCTTGCCAACTGCACCCCCTCCTTAGAATGCTGTTCGAACTTGCTCTCGGCGCCGGTACGGCGGACGAAGATCTCTTCATCGCGGCTGCCGCCGAAGTCGCCGACCGGTTGCATCTGGGCGAGCTAACCAAACATGCATTCACGAGCTTTCGAGCCCGCGTCAGTGCAAGTGAGGCGGACCTGTTGGCGCGTCTGAACGATTTTTGCGATGCGATCGTAGAATTCGCGTAAAGGCCATGGGCGCTGTATTCGTCATCGCTCTTGCCGCTCAGATAGGGCGCTGCTTGACAGACATGGCGGCGGCGGGGTCTTGAAGCCGCGAAGGAAACGGAGCTCGCGCAGTCGGGTCGCCGCAGGGATCGTTGGGCTCACGTCGAAGAAATTTCGCGGCGGTCCTCGTCCCCGGTGCTACGTGACCCTTCGAACGGGTTGCGCACGCGAGCCCGCATGGCCGAGGATAGACGGTGATGCGCGCTATGGCGGTCGTCAGGGTCGTGTTCGTCTATGCGTTCGTCGCGTGCAGTAGGAACCAGCCGGACGGCCCCGTGCCCGCGGAAACCGTGGCGCCGCCTCCGGCTCTTCCCGCCCCTCACGAACCGACCGCGCTCGAGAAGGTGATGGCTCGGCACGAGGGCGAGGAGGAGCCGCCGCCAGATCCAGTACTCCCTCCCGGGACGACCGCGCAGGCACTTGCGGGCATCGCGCAGATCCAGGCTCTCATCCGTCGTCGACAGACGGCACGCATCGAGACCGACGATGCCTGCGAAGCGTGCCAGACGAATGACACCGAGCGCTGGAAGGCAGCGGAGAACCTCTTGGGCACGGCGCACCTCAAGGAACGCACGCGCTACGCGAATGCCGCCCCCAACCTCGGCTTGACGATCGACGGGGTCGTATGGTCGTGCCTCGGATGCAGCACGGCGGAGGAGGGCGACGAGCCGGTACCTCACGAATGCCCGATGGCGCTGACGGCGCTCGGCGACCTCGCGAGCGAGGTGAGGGCCGGAAAGTAAGACCGCCTCGAGCGCGAGCTCGATTGCCGAAATCGGGCGCCCGCAGTTATTGCTCTTCCATGTCCACCACCTGGTCACGCTGGATCTCGAACCTCGCCTGGTGAACGGTCAGCGCGCCGAACCCGTTCTTGGCACGAAACCGCGACACGACGATCCAGGAGGGGCCGACAGCCACGGGCGCGGTCGAGCTCACGTGCTGGTAGCTCCCGGGATCGTTCATGGTTTCCTTTAGATAGCGCTCTACGCAGCGAACGGACCCATCCCACGCGGACACCTTGGGTTCCGGTCCGCGCTCTGCGTCGCTCGAGGCCGATGCCCGGCGCTCTGCATCCTCGCGAACTGCGATCCGATCGAGTTGCGGCTGTAGTTTCTGTCGCAGTGCGACGACAGCGGCGTTCAGGTCGGACCATTCCTTCGTCGTCTTGACGCTCGTATCATCGAACTCCGCGAGATCTGCCTCGGCGAGGCTGACGAGTGAGTTTGCCGAGACCCATCGTCCAGCGTTCATCTCGACGCGAGCGCGCTTCGAGTTCGCGGTGATCTCGTTCGCCTTCGTGGGAAACGTCTCGATGAGCGCTCTCTCCTTCTCTTCCGAGGCGATCCTCCCGGCACCCGCGGCGGCATCAAGGCGCGCGGCTTCGGCCTCGGTTGCGGCATGCTCTGCTTCCGAGACCGTTCGATCCAGATCGGTGAGCGTCCCGAGTTCCGTTTCCGGGCACTTTCCACGGGCCCAGCTCAGTGATAGGCGAGCGCCTCTGAGCTTCCCTTCCGCGACCTGGGTACCGACGGCGTGCTCGTCGTGCTGACACGCATTCAGGGCGGACACCGCTTCGGCGTGGGATGCGCGGAAGGCGAGAGCGATCGCGACGACCGACACGACGCCGCCGATCGAGGCGAGCAGCGTTCCCTCGCGAACTCTCCAGCGTTTCTGTTCGAGTCCCGGGCCTTCGCTGGCAGCGGCGTGTTTGAACATGGTCTCCCTGGGTATCGATGAGCCATCGTTCCACGCTACGTCGCTTCCGCGCCCTGGCGTGGTCTCGGCCAGTTCGAAGAGCGGACGCTAGACCTCCACGCGGATCGTGCGCAGGTCGAGCTTGGCCACGCGACGGCCGAGTGCGGAGCGGAAGGCCACTGCGTGCTGCGTCAGCCAGGCGGTCGCGGCTGGCCACGCCGTCCGGTCCAAGATGTCCCCATCGGCGAACAGGCGCACGCCCTTTCCCTTGTCGTCCCCGTCGGTCACCCATTCGAGCGCCGTGCCGACCTCCGACTCGATCGCCTCGCGCTCGGCGAGTAGCGCGGGCATCACCCGATCGGCGATGTCGCTCGTCGTCAGGAAGCGCACCTCGAGCCGCTTCTCGCTCATGTATGTTCGGAGCGAGAGCCACATGCCCGACCGCCCCGCCGCGAGGTCGAGCCAGGCGGTCCCGCGCGCCGCTCGTACGGATGGAAACGCGTTGGTGGCGAGGAGTGCGGCGCGCACCTCGTTCCAGAACTCGAGCCGGAGCTGCTTCACGTGCGCGTTCGGTTCCGCGCCGCCCTCACCGGGATCCTCCTCGCGCTTGGCTTCCGCGTACTCCACCGACCAGTCGGCCGGTCCGAGACCGGCGATCGATGCCGCCTGGACGCAGAGCCGATAGATCGCACCCGCGGACAAGTTCGTCTCGACGTAGGCCCCGTTGCTCAGCCTGCGCAGACGACTGGACCGACGGAAGGCTGTCGCATCGCGGTTCACAAAGCGCGGAAGCTCGTCAACAACGCGCTGGAATTCCTCATCCCCCACGGCGATGATCCCCTCAACAGTAGCCACCGCCACGTCGACCCACGAGACGACCAGGCGCTCGTGTCCGCGGATGCGCACGCGCGCAGGAACCGTTCGCGTGACCTGGACGTCGTCGAGAACGTCTGCTTGGGGATCCGCGTGTGAGCTCGGCTGAAGTGAGCCGAAGTACGGCCAGATCAAGACCGCTTGTTCGCTCAGGGCCTCCGCGCGACGTTCGATCGCTTCCGCGTTCCAGTGCTCCACGCCCGCGAAATGGCAATTGAGGCCGACGTGGCTGTCGGCGAATCGCTTCTTCTTCTGCGTGAACGGCGCGTTGCTAAGCTCCGCGTTGTAGCTGGTCAGCGTGAGATTGCCGATCGTGTGCAGGAACTCCTCGTGGTCCTCCTCCCAGTCCGGCCCGAGGTCCTCCCGCCAGTCGTCGCTGAGTGACTGCGGCATCACGTGCTCGATCGTCAAGGTGTCGGCGACTACCGCTTCCTTGTGACCGAGCGCGGCCTCGAGTCGTTCGAGCAAGAACTTCGTCTTTTCCCGACGGTCTCCGCTTCCGTAGAGACGCGTCGACCGGAGCCGCTCGCGGAACTCATCGTCGCGCGGGTAGGCACGCAGGCTTGCCGAGAGATTCTTCTGGACGCGTTCGACGAGGTTGGGGCCCCCCTTCGACTGTGCGTAGAGTGATGCGAAAATCTTGTTCAACCCGTGCGTCGGGATCGCGCAGACGAATCGGCGGATGAGGAAGTTCTCGACCATGTCGAAGATGGCGCACGCGTCGTCTTCCGTGCAGGTACCGGCGGCCATCTCGGCGTAGACACCGAGCAGGAACGGGTACGCAACGGTGACCTCGAGCCGTTTGAGCCGCTGAAGCCGCTCGCGGATCCGAGGGCTCGCCGCCCTCTCCGGGTAGAGCAACACCTCGTAGTATTCTGCGAAGCGGGCGAGATCCTGGAGGTGCTCGTTCGGCTTGAGCGTTCCATCCTTCTCGACGAGGGCCTTCAGGGCCGCGTAGACGTCCGTTTCACGGACGAGGGCGCCCAGGCGCGTCAGGTAGTGACGCACGAAGTCGGTCAGCGCGTCTTCGCCAAGCCGTCGTTGCATCGGCCGCCAGAGATCGAGGTAGACGCGCTCGTGCTCCTTTTCAGGAAGGCGCATGAAAAAGTAGTTTCGGATGAGATCCGCCTGTGACAGCGGGCGCCCCTTGGCGTTCAGGCTCTCGAAGATACGGTGCGGATTGTCCTTCTCGTCGAGGACGATGCTGAC
>CALFNG010000261.1 GCA_937902985.1 uncultured Myxococcales bacterium | reverse complement strand
CTCGGTGCCTCGGGACAGCCCGGCGTCGCGGCAGCCGTGGAGGCAGTCCCGTGAGACGCCGGATCGTTATGGTAGCGATGCTTGTCGCGTCCTGGCCGACGTTGGCGCTTGCCGCCGATGACCCGACGGCGAGCGCCTTGATTCTGCAAGGCGCCGACCTTTTCAAACGCGAGAACTACGAAGGCGCCCGGGCCGCGTTTGCGCGCGCGTACGAAATCGACCCCAAGGCGGCGACCCTCTTCAACCTCGCGCTCTCGGAGCTCAACGCGGACCATCCCGTCGAGGCCGCCGCGCATCTGCGCGAGTACCTGACGCACGCCGACGAGCCTGCGGCGAAGCTCGAGTCGGTTCGCACCAAATGGCTTCCGCGCGCGGAGGCTCGGACAGCGCGCCTCGACGTGTTCGCGCCCGCGGGGGCGCAGTTGGCCGTCGATGGGGCGGTTCCGCAAGACGCCAAGACGGCGACCGGGCCGACCGGAGCCCCCATGACCTCGATCGCAATTGCCGCGGGCGAGCACGAGGTGAGCGCGCGGCAAGGGACGCTCTCGGAGACGCAGCATGTGACCGCGAGGGGCGGAGAGCTCGTCGAGCTTCACTTCCAGCGGGTCGCGGCGGCTCCTGCGCCGGCCGTGGCGATCGGGTGGACGGGAAGCGGCGAGACACGAGAACGCGCGGAGGGCGGCGTGCCTCGCGCGAAGTGGATCACGGTCGTCGCGCTCGGCTCGGCGGCGGTTGTCGCTGCAGGGTTCGGCGTGGGATTCGGCATCGCCGCCGCGAACAAGGCGAGCGACGCCCAAAGCGTGCAACACAGCCCCGGCTCCGCCTGGAGCAGCAACCGGTGTTTCGGCGCGAGCGCCTCGCCCCTCTGCACGCAGCTCCAGGGGGACGTCGACGCCAACCGCGCTTACTGGACCGTTTCGGCCGCCTCCTACGTCGGCGCCGGTGTCCTCGGGGCGGCGTCCCTCGCGACGTGGATGCTCTGGAAGCCGAAGTCCGGGGCGATCGCCGCGCGCCCCATGCTCGACGCGCAAACGGGCGGCGTCGTCGTGGATGGGCGGTGGTAGCCGCTCGCGGCGAGGTCCACATGGGGTTCTCCAACGGCCAGTACCCGCGGGATCTTCGAAAGGTCGTCGCCCACGCGCAGCGGCTGATCAGAGTCCTGACCGAGATCGAACGAGGTCGAAAGGATGCCTGGTTTCGTGGCCGGGCCGAGGAAGTCCGCGGCGCCGTGTCGCTTGCGGTTGCGGACTGGCGTTCGGGCGCGCGCGATGCGGACGTGGCCGGGAGGCTGCTCCTCTCGTACGTCGACGCCCTTCACCGGAGCGCGTCGAAGAAGCTGCGGTGCGGAGTCGCCCTGGCGTGCTGCGATCCGGACGACGTCATCACGGCCGTGGCGCCCGACGAATGGGGGTCTGCGGCGACGTTCGACACCACGGGCGCAGGCGCGAGCCACGTCACCGGTGAACCGACCCGACCCGCCGAGTGGGTCGATACCCCGGAGATGCTCGCGCGCTTTCAAGAAGCCCTTCCCCTCGTAGAAATGCACGCTCATTCGGTCGCGCGGCGCGTAGGGCCTGGCTGCACCCTCGATGATCTCCGCGGGTTTGGGCGCGAGGGTCTGCTCGACGCGGCGCGGTCGTTCAATGACAGCCGCGGTGTGCCCTTCGACCGGTGGGCGTCGATGCGGATTCGAAGTTCCATGATCGACGGCGTGAGGCGCTGGGGCGCGATGCCCTTGCGGGCGCGCCAGAGGCTGCAAGCGCCTCCGCAAAACGTGGCTCCGGAGAACGCAGCGGAGGGCCGATCGCACGGGAAAGACTCGACGGACGGCGTGCACGCCCCACGCTGGGTGGCCTTGGAGGAGCAAACCGCGATCGCCTCCCTCGCCGAGGGCGCCGGCAGCCGTGGTCTCACGCCGGAGGACGTGCTCGCGAGGGCGGAGCTCGCGTCGCTCGTACGAGCCATCGTCTCCAAGCTTCCGACTCTGGAGCGTGCGCTCATCGAGCGGAGCTACTTCAGCGGCCTGACGCTCGCGCAGGCGGCTGCGTCGATCGGCGTCAGCCGGTCGTGGGCGCACCGTGTGCACTCGCGGGCCATGGAGACGATGGAGCGCGAGCTTCGCAAGCGTGACCGCATGGGTGCGGGAGGCAAGGCATGGCGGCCGAAAAGATCGTAGCTACGGCGCAGCGAGGCGACCGCGACTTGGACCGCGCTCGGAAGCGCCGTGCGCCGAGGCCGTTCGACTGCGGGCGTCTCCGATGCACGGGGGCACTGGGCCGGGTCCTCGGAGCCTTCGGCGTCTCGGCCCTGGGGCTGTCATGCCGCGGCCCGCTTTCGGACGCGTGCGACGAGCTCGGGACGTGCGCCCCGTCTGGGAGAGTGGATGCGAGCGTCGAAGGCTCGAGCGATACGTCCTCGTGCGACCCGACGAAGGACCCCAAAGACGAACCGTGTGTCCTCGACAGCGCCTACGGCGTCTTCGTCGCGTCTGCGGGTGGCGACGCAGGCGCCGAAAGCCTGGGCAGCGGAGCTACTGGCCCCGACGGAACCGCAGCGAGGCCTTATACGTCGATCGGCCAGGCCTTGGCCAACATGGCCGGCAAGTCGCGGATCTACGTCTGCAACGGCGTCTACGCCGAGCAGGTGAGCATCACAGCGGCCGTGAGCGTGTACGGCGGCCTGTCGTGCGGCGCCGGCTCCGCGGGCCGCGTCTGGTCGTACGTCGGGCAGACGGCGCAAGTGATGGCGCCGCCTTCGGCGTATGCGCTTTTCGTCACGGGCGTGCAGCAAGGCTCGGTGACGATCGAGGACATGTCGTTCGCCGCGATCGACGCAACAGGCCCCGGGACCTCGAGCATCGCCGCCTTCGTCGCGTCTTCACCGGTCAGGCTGGTGCGCGTCGCGCTCAGCGCGGGCAACGGCGCCAACGGTGCCGATGGCGCCCAGAACCGGAACTACACGGGCGCCGCGCCGACCGGAGGCTCGCAAGTCTCATCAGGCCCCCCGGGCTCCGGCATCATCAACGTCACAGGCGGCGCGGGTGCGGTCAACAACTGCACCCTCTTCGGCATGTCGGCGGGAGGGGACGGCGGCCTTGGGTGCGGCAGCGATGGAGGGACCTCGGGCCTCGGAAGCGCGGGCACCGCGACGCCGCCTGCACCCGTCACCATGGCCGGCCGTGACGGGCTTCCGCGTGGAACGACTCTCTCCGTCACCGGAAGCGCAGCCACCTTGAGCGACGATCCCGGCGCCGACGGCGTGGCGGGCGATGGGGGTGTCGCGGCCCCGGCGCAAGATTACGGGAGCTTGTCGGCCGGCGGGTGGGTTCCAAGCCCGGGGGGCGACGGAAGCCCTGGCGATCCAGCGCAAGGAGGAGCGGGAGCGACCGATCCTCTCTATGGCCAGTGCGGGACGTCGAGCCAGAGCATCGGCGGCGGCGGGGGCGGAGCGGGAGGGTGCGGCGGCGGCGGAGGCCAAGGCGGCGGTGGAGGCGGCGGGAGCATCGCCCTCGCCAGCGTCGCCAGCAACGTCACGCTGACGGCGTGCTCCCTCAATACGGCCGCCGGGGCTACCGGAGGTGCAGGGGGTGCAGGTCAGGACGGGCAAGCCGGAGCCCAGGGCGGAGACACCAGCTTCCCCTCCGCGCACGCGGCGGGGGCCTTCGGCGGCAACGGCGCCGGTGGATCCGGAGGCGCGGGCGGCACGGGAGGAATCTCGGTGGGCGTCCTCGCGTCGGGCTCGACGATCATGATGGATGACGCGACCACTCAGAATACGCGGCTCGGAGCTCCCGGAGCCGGAGGAGCCGCGGGCCCGGCAGGCAGGCACGGAAGTGCCGGGGCGCTGACCACGGGCGTGGATGGCAATGCCGGCGCCCCGGGCAGCGCCGGGACGTCGGTCGCGTTGCTCAACCTCATGTGAGTGCCCAGCGAGGCGAGTGCCCGCCGCGGCAGGTGTGTCGCTCCGTTTCCTACTGGACGGGCCGCCTCCGCCG
>CALFNG010000260.1 GCA_937902985.1 uncultured Myxococcales bacterium | reverse complement strand
CTTCGCGATCGTCGCCTCGTCGGCCTTCTCGCGATCGGCGCTTGCCGCGAGTTGCGTGTGCGCGCCCTGCGCGTCGGCGACCGCCCCGTCATACGTGTTCTTCGAGACGCAGGCGCCGAGCATGACCGTGGCAGGCAATGCGAACGCGAGCAGCGAAACAAGGGATCTATCCATGGAGCCCATGCATTAGCCCACGGCCCGAAGAAGAAGAAGAGCGGTTTTCCCGGCGCCACGTCCGTCGGCGCACCGCCCCGAGCGGCCACGAACAAGGCGACGTTGACGCGCCGCGAGCGGCCCGCCACACTCTCCGACCCCATGGACGTCAAGGCCGCCGGCGCGAAGGCAAAGAAGGTCGGGATCCGCGTTGCGATCGCGCTACCGATCGTCCTCTTGGTAGGTCTCGTGGCCTACACCTTCGTGACGCTCAACTTCGCGTACTCGTCTGGGGAGCGGGTTGGGTTCGTGCAGAAAATGTCCAAGAAGGGGTGGATCTGCCACACCAACGAGGGCGAGCTCGCCATGGTCAACATGGCGGGTCAGCAGCCGCAGATGTTCGACTTCACGGTCCGCGAAGACGCGATCATGAAGAAGATCGAGTCGCTCGAAGGTCATCGTGTGGCACTCACGTACGAGGAGCATCGCGGGGTTCCTTCGAGCTGCTTCGGCGACACCTCGTATTTCGTCGTCGATGCCCGAAAGCTCGAGTAGGCAGGCGGACATTCGGGCAGTTCGTGGCGAAGCTGCCGAAGGCGCGCGTCGACGCGCTCGTTCGCGGGGCCAAGGGGAAGCACTTCGACCCGGGCCACGGCAGGCTCATGAAGGAGTGGGTCGCGCTCGCCGGCGCCGACGGGTCCTGTGCGCAGGCAGCAATGGGTCGGCGTGCGCGCGGCAGGCGAGCGTCGTCCGCCGCGCGCAGCTTCGGAGAGCGCGGACTATGACGCTTTGGGCATCGGCCTCACCGGCCGGATCTCGATCGAGCCGTCGCGCGCGCTGGGAATCCGAGCGGCGATGCGAATCGCTTCGTCGAGGTCCTTCGCCTCCACCATGTAGTAACCGCCCAGCTGTTCCTTCGTTTCGGCGAAGGGGCCGTCGGTCGTCACGGCCTTGCCTTCACGCACCCGAACGGTCGTCGCGGTGCGGATCGGCTGAAGGGCGTCGCCCGCTCGGAACTGGCCGCTCTTCACGATGCCTTGCGTGAACTCGCCGTACTCCTTCATCATCGTCTCGAGGTCCGACGGCGCCGCCTTCTCCGCGAGTTTCTCGTCTCTGTAGATCAACAGTAGGTATTGCATCGGGGGACCTCCTTGGTCTCGTCAGGATCGTCGAACGGCTTGGCGCCCGATCGACATGCGACGGAGGTTATTTTCGTTCGCCGTCGTTTTCTCGCAGCCGGGCCTCGAGGAAGCGACGCTCGGCTTCGTTGGTGGCCAGGCCGATGGCGCGAAGGTAGGCCCCTCGAGCCTCGTCGCGTCGCCCGAGCCGGCGGAGCAGATCAGCCCGGGCTGCGGCCACGAGATGGTAGCCGGCGAGCTCGCCGCGCGTCTCGAGCCGGTCGATGAGCTCCAGGCCGCGCTCCGGCCCGTCGGCCATCGCGACGGCGACGGCGCGGTTCAACTCGACGATCGGGGTCGGCTGCACGGCATAGAGAATGCCGTACAGCGCCGCGATCTGCGGCCAGTCGGTGTCGGCGGCGCGCGCGGCTTCGGCGTGTAGCGCGGCGATCGCGGCCTGCAGCGCGTACGGCCCGGGCGGCCCCGCCGCGAGGGCAACGCGAACGAGCTCGGTGCCCTCGGCGATCTGCTCCCGGTTCCACTGCGAGCGATCCTGATCTTCGAGCCGAACGAGCGTTCCGTTCGCGTCTTGCCGGGTGTCGCGTCGCGAGTCGTGGAGGAGCATGAGCGCGAGGAGACCGCGCGGGTCGGCGCTACCCGGCAGCAAGTCGACGAGCAAGCGCCCGAGCCGGATCGCCTCCGAGCACAGGTCGCGTCGCACGAGCGCGTCGCCGAACGTCGCCGAATAGCCTTCGTTGAAGACGAGGTAGATCGCCGCCATGACGCCCTCGAGGCGCTCTTCGAGCGCGTCGTCGTCGGGGACCTCGTAGGGGATCCCGGCGTCGCGGATCTTGGATTTCGCCCGCACGAGCCGCTGCGCCATCGTCGCGGCCGGAACCAGGAATGCGCGCGCGATCTCCTCCGTCGACAGCCCCGACAGGGTCCGGAGGGTCAGCGCGACCCGCACCTCCGGCGCGAGGGCCGGGTGACAGCACGTGAAGAGCAGACGGAGCGGATCTTCCGGGGAAGGACCGTCGGTGCGGTCGGCCTCGAGATCGAGGAGCACCCGCGTGCGATCGGCCTCGAGATCACGCCTGCGCAGGCGATCGATTGCCTTGTGCCGTGCGGTGCCGAAGATCCAGGCGGCCGGGGTGGCCGGCTCCCCATCGCGCCATTGATCGACCGCGGCCGCGAAGGCGTCCTGCAGAGCGTCCTCGGCGAGCTGCACGTCGCGAACGACCCGGATGAGCCCCGCGAGGAGGCGACCGTATTCGCTGCGGTAGAGCCGGTCGATGGGCATGGAGATCGACCGCATCCTAGCCTTTGGGACCCCGCCGCCGCGTGACACAGCGGGTGCTACGCTCGAAGCGCGTCATGACGGGGCTCGAGTTCGCGCTCTTCGACACCGAAATCGGCCGGTGCGGCATCGCCTGGGGGGCGGAGGGGGTTACCGGCGTGCAGCTCCCCGAGAGCCGGGAGCTCCGCACGCGAGAAAAGTGCGAGAGCGGTTCCCCGGCGCCCGTGAGAGCACCCCGCCGCCCTCGGTTCAGCGGGCACTCGACGCGATCGCCACCTTGCTGCGCGGCGAATCGGCCGATCTGTCCGCCGTTCTCCTCGACATGAACGCCGTCACGCCGTTTCATCGGCGCGTGTACGAGGTCGCGCGCACCATTCCGGCCGGGGAGACGTCGTCGTACGGGGAGCTCGCCACGCGCCTCGGAGCGGCCGGCTCGGCGCGCGCGGTCGGTCAGGCTCTCGGTCGAAACCCGTTCGCGCTACTCGTCCCCTGCCATCGCGTGCTCGCGGCCGGAGGCCGCGTCGGCGGCTTCACGGCCAATGGCGGCGTCACGACCAAGCTCCGCCTCTTGTCCATCGAGGATGGGAATCGTAGCGGCGTGGCGGTACTCGCCGATCGACCCAGCGAGGTCGGCTTCGACCCCGCTGTCGCGCTCGAGCACGTCCGCGCGGCGGACGCGGTGCTGGCCCGCCTGATCGACACCGTCGGTCCGTTTCGAATGCGCCTGAAAAAGACCACGAGCTTGTTCGCTGCGCTCGCCGAGGCCATCGTCTATCAGCAGCTCAACGGCCGGGCGGCGGCCACGATCCACGCGCGCGTGTGCGCCCTCTTTGCCTATGCGGCCTCGGGTCCGACGCCCCAGCAGATCCTGCGCGCCTCCGAGTCGAAGCTCCGGGGCGCGGGCCTTTCGCGCGGCAAGCTCCTCTCGCTGCGCGACCTGGCCCGCAAGACGGTCGACGGTGACGTTCCCACGCTCGCCGAGGTCCACTCCATGACCGACGAGGCGATCATCGAGCGATTGACGACCGTTCGCGGGATCGGCCAGTGGACCGTCGAGATGCTGCTGATGTTTCGACTGGGGCGTCCGGATGTCCTTCCGGTCGACGACTACGGTGTCCGCAAAGGCTACGCCGTTGCGTTCTCGAAGCGCGACATGCCCCTACCGAAGGCCCTCGCCAAGGTGGGCGCGCGCTGGCGGCCCTACCGCACGCTGGCCAGCTGGTACTTGTGGCGCGCCGCGGAGCTCGGGAACAAATGAGGTCCACGCACGACGGCGCGAGAGGCGGGCCTCAGCGCCTTTCACTTTCTTCGCGTCTTCGGCGTGCCCCGCATCAGTTGCCATCGCGGGGCGCCGACTGCGATGAGCCCTTG
>CALFNG010000259.1 GCA_937902985.1 uncultured Myxococcales bacterium | reverse complement strand
CGCACATGCTCGCGCACAAGGTCCCCTCGCTTCTCGTGCCCTGACTACGCACTTGCGCGCCCCGGGCGCCGTGAACGGTTACTATTTGATCGGCGGTGCGGCCATTGCTCATACGTTCGTCAGGCTCGGTTTGGTTGACGAATACAGACTCATCGTCAACCCGGTCGTCGTAGGCGACGGCGTGCGATTGTTTTCAGATAAAGTCGGCCTGGAATTCGTGAGCGCCACGACGTACAAGTCGGGGGTCATGCGGGTTTGCTATCGGCCGGCAGGGCGGAAGTAGCGGACCAGCCCGGGCGTCGGTCGCGAGCACCGAGCCTCGAAGAGAGCCCAACGAGCAGCCCCCGCGAAGTCCTCCCACTCGGTGCTGCGGGCGGAGGGGCGCTCGTGGGGGTCTTGACGGATAGGCCGCCCACCTGTACATAACGTTGTGGTTATCCAACCAGGCGGTAATGGAACATGAGAGCGGACCACCTCAGCACCACGTTTGGCGCGCTCGCAGACCCCACGCGTCGCGCCATTCTTGCGCGACTGGCGAGCGGCGAGGCAAACGTGACCGAGCTGGCGAAGCCGTTCGACATGAGCCAGCCGGCTATCTCGAAGCACCTCAAGGTGCTCGAGCGCGCGGGGCTCATCTCGCGCAGTCGCGAAGCGCAGTCTCGGCCCTGCAGGCTCGAGGCAAGACGGCTCCAGGAGGCCACCGCCTGGATGGAGCACTACCGCCGGTTCTGGGAGGAAAGCTTCGATCGACTCGACGTCTATCTCGATGACATGAAGAGGAAGGCGAAGGGGCATGCGCGAAAAGAGTAGCCCGCCGGTCGTACCGACAAAGGTGCTGGAGCTCGTGCTCACGCACTCTTTCGACGCAGCGCGCGTCCTCGTCTTCGAGGCGTGGACGACGGCCGAGCACATGGCGCGCTGGTTCGGCCCGCGTGATTTCACGATGCCCAGTTGCGAGGTGGAGTTCCGCACGGGCGGCGCCCTACGCTTCGTGATGCGCGGGCCCGATGGTACGAACTACCCATTCGAGGGCATATACCGCGAGATTGTCGCGCCCGAGCGCATCGTCTTCACGGGCACGATCCATGACGGCAACGAGGTCTGTACGACGGTGACGTTCGCCGAGCAGGACGGCAGAACGACGCTCGTCGTGCGCCAGGTCGTCTCGATCGAGTCGGACGCGACCCGTGCGGCGCGAGAGGGCTGGGAGCAAACCATGGACCGGCTCAGCAAGCACCTGCAGACGGCGTGAGTGTCCCGCGAGCCCCCCATCACGCATGGACCGACGCAGGCAAAGGCCGGTGACCGTGACCACGCTGTTCGCCCGAGACGTGTTCACGCTGCTTGAGAAGATTGGCGCGGTCGACGCCGCGACGAGGAGGGTCAAGAGCCGCACGGATTCCCGATTCCGGTTCCGCGCAACGGCAGGGGTTGGGGAATCGCGATTCCGCCCTCGTATCGGAACGGGTAGGATGCGCCCATGTGGCGTGCCTCACTGGTCTCGTGGATGTCGGTCCTGGGGGCGGCGGGCGCGTGCGCGCAGGGGTGCTCTTCGTCGAGCGAGGGAGCCGCCGCGATCGCGCCGCCCGACGCGGGCCACGAGGCGGGCCACGAGGCGGGCGCTGACGCGGGCTGGGCGATCTCGCTCGTGCCCCTGCCCGGCGGGGCACCCGGCATCGGCTTCGACGACCTGCGGTACGCTCCGGTGCTCGGGCAGATCCTCGCGCCGGGCGGACGCACGGGCAACCTCGACCTCGTCGACCCGGGCACCCTCGCGGTGAAGGCCATCGGCGGGTTCTCGACGTCGGCGACGTTCACGGCGGGGGCGCACGACTCCGGGTGCACGTCCGCCGACGAAGGGGTCGGGGTCCTCTTTGCCATCGACCACGAGACGCAGAGCCTCCGTGTCGTGGACTCCTCGACGAAGGCCGTCGTCTCCTCGACGGCGCTCGCGGGCTCGCCCGACTACGTGCGCTGGGTGGCGGCCACGGGCGAGGCGTGGGTCACCGAGCCGGGCACCGGAATCGAGGTGTTCACGGTCCCGGCGAACGGGCCGCCCGTGCACGCGGCCACCATCGCGGTGGCCGGCGGACCCGAGGGCATCGTCGTCGACGCCACCCGCGGCCGCGTGTACACGGACGCCTTCGCGGGCCAGACGTTCGCGATCGACATCGCGCAGAGGGCGATCGTCGAGACGTGGTCCAACGGCTGCAGCGGTCTGTCGCTCGGTGTGGCGGTCGACCCTGCTCGCGGCTTCGTGTTCGTGGCGTGCCAGGCCGGCAGCGTCGTCGTGCTCGACGCGGCGCATGGCGGCACGATGCTCGGCATGGTCGCGCAAGGATCGGGGCTCGACATCCTCGACTACTCGCCCTCGCTTCATCACCTCTACGCCCCCAGCAAGAGCGGCACCCTCGGTATCGTCGCCATCTCCGCGGCCGGCGCCCCCACGGTCCTGGGCGCCGCCCCCGTTCCGTCGGCAGTCCAGGGCGTCACGACCGATGGCCACGGCGCGGTATGGATCGGCGACCCGGCGAAAGGGAGAATTCTCCGGGTCGAGGACAGGTATCCGGCCAGCCCCTAAATCCTCACCGAGGGATCGTGCCGCAGATCCTCGCGTGTGACCCCCGAGAGGCGCGTGACGCCCATCAGGGACGTCGTTGTCGAGGGTGCGCAGCATCTGGTGTGCTCCGCCTCCACCGCCGCGAGCATCGTCGCGCGTGTCTGGTCGGGGAAGCGCGGCGCTGCGGAGACGATGACCATCGCATCGACGCGTGACGGCGCGTCGGTCGCGACGTGGAGGAGCATCTTGGCCCGAGGCTCGTCCCGATCGCGCGGACGCGATCGATCCCGAGCCGATTCAACCGAAGCCGCCGGCACCCGGGGGACCGGGCACGGGCATGAGGGACGGCACCGGCGGCGCAGATGGCGGCGCGTAGGGGCGAACGTGACGAAGCGCGGGCGCCGGAAAAAGTTCTGTCGTCAAGAGGCCGGGCTCGCAGTAGTAGGGCTGCACCGGGATCGGGTTATTTCCGTCGTGAATCACCTCGACGGCGACCACTCGAACTTGCGGGTTGAGCCACGCGGGCACGTAGCGGCAGTTGATGGCGTTGATGCCGCGCTGCCCGTTCGGTGTGTCGATCACCAGCGTGACCATCGCTGACGGATCGACGACGATCATGCGGCCTGCTCGGAATCCGCGAGATCACTCGGCGGGGAGAACGTCTCGGGACCGCTGGGTACCGTCCTAACCGTGGGCGGGAACCAGAGCAGCTTGTAGAGCGCAGCGCCCTTGTCGGCGGCCTCGACGTGCGCTGGCCACGGGCTCAGTCGAACAGCCGGAACCCGAATGGCAGGCCAGACGCGACGCGCCCACGATTCGATCGCCGAGATGACCGTTGAGTTGGTCACGTTCCCGTCGATGACTTGGAAAGTGGCAGTCTCCAGAACGACGTGGGGCGGCTCAGTTGCGAGCGCGTGCACCAGAGCAAGCGGCGCAAGCACGCACGCGAAGATCGGTGCGTCGGAGACCTCCGGGGCGACGACGTACGCATGCAGCTCGTGCGGCGGAATCTCACCGGGGTAGGTCTCGATCGTGACTGACGGTTGCGATAGCGCGCGCTCCAGCAAGGGCAGCCGCGCGGCATCGTCCTCTTCAACGAAGCGAGCGCTGAGCAGCGAGCCGATCGCCTCCTCGCTCATCTTGCGAAGGGCCTCGAGCGTTAGGAACGCGCGCCCGTGCTGCATGGAGCCGTTGACCTTCACGTCCAGGTTGACCAGTGCGCCGCCGCTCACGGTCGGCCCCCTGCTAGCTTGCGATTCGACGCAGCCATCGGACGACCGTGGAAGGCTCGGCCCGCCAAGTCGCCACCGCTGCACTCGGCGAACGACAGCGTTGCATCCTCTCCCCCATCCCAGCCGATCACCGTTCTAACCTCGCGGAGGTACTCCGACTTGCCCGGCGGCTGCGACACTGCAGCTCCCGGCGTTGCGATCGTCACCGTCTCGATGGCGCGCATCTGGGCGAGCGTCGTCCCGGGCAAGTACTTCGCAGGACCCTCGCGCGTCTTTGCTCGTGTAATCCCGTGCGTAGGGAAGAATGGGCCTCCCCCGATTCCGTAGACAGTTGCACTATGCTGCTCTTCTCGCCGATTG
>CALFNG010000258.1 GCA_937902985.1 uncultured Myxococcales bacterium | reverse complement strand
GGGTGATCGATCCTTCATCGCGATGAACCCTGGGGAGCACCCGTGTGAAGACCCCCTTTCACCGCAGGGTAGACTGAACTTCACACCGATGCAGGGTCGTCTTGGGTCGCGTGCAAGTCGCTGTTCACGTTCGTGCAACGGGATCCTCATCGGAGTGCAGGGGGGACGTCACGCACCAGCAGGGCGATCTGCCCTCGTGTGAAGTCTCGCCAGCACGACTGTGCAATCGCGATCGCACCGACGACAAGAGGATCCCGCCCGACGATCGACTCTGGAGGGTCCTCTTCACCCTCCTCGGCAGCGCCGCCCACGACCTCGACGCTCTGCGCCTCGCATCGACCGACGGGCCTGACGATCCCGGCGCCGGGGCCCGTCAGCCCCCGAGCCTTCCGGGTGCACCTGCGGCTGACGGCGACCGAACCCGATTGAGTCGAGTTCGTCAGGGGTGCACTCTCGGAACGCGCGGAACCGCGTTCCCAGCGGGCACGGACGACTACCAGACGTGCGCTAGCAGCCGCCACCGCGTCTTCTCGCAGTAGACCGAGTATCCGGCCAGGTGCCCTACGAGGAAGCGCTCTTCGTCGAGGAGGCGCCAGACAATCACTGCAGCGAACGGCGGGAACGTCACGAGCCCGACCAAGGAACCCAGCGCGAGCGGGATCCCCGCGACCAGCACGAGTCCGCCCACGTACATGGGATGGCGAACGATCGCGTAAGGTCCCGTCTCTATCACGAGCTGCTTTGCTGCGACTTCGATCACCGACGAGGTGAATGTGTTCTCCCGAAACACGAGGAAGACGATCAAGAAGCCAAGGACGACAAGAAGATCACCCGCGATGACAACCGGCAACGACGCGTGGGACCACCCGAACCGATGGTCGAGCGCCGGGACGACGATCGTCGAGACGAAGGCGACGCTAGCGAGGCTCTGAATGATCTTCTGGCTCCGCTCCTTTTCAGCGACCGGGCCCGCCTGCGTTCGACGTTGCAACAGCACCGGGTCCCTCTTCGCTAGGTAGACGGTGATTGCCAGCGAGGCACCCGAGAACAGAGCCAAGAAGGCCCAGGCCTCGACGAATCGCACGGTGCCGGCCGGCGCAAACAGCAGCAATCCGATGACGACGACGAGCTGCGCAAGGCCCAGCCCCGCTCTCCGTGTCACCTTGGCCGTCGCGCCGCCCATTGCCCGGCCGACCCTTGCATGACGGCAGCCCCCTTCGCTAGGGTCACCCGGTCGGCGGCAGTCTCGGAGCAGTCCACGCGTCCCTGCGACGCTGTATTTCCTCCGCCGACAGCTCCTCGTTCGCTGCGTCGGCGTGCCGCTTCCGCGCCGCTCCGCACCCATGCGGCGAGGCCGGGGAGCGCCGCACGCCGACGTCTCAGGGGGTATGCCCGGCGAGGAGGCCGATCCGGCGAAAGAAAGGTAGGACAAGGCAGGCACCCAAGCAGGAACCTCGCGAAAGCGGGCTCGCGAAGATGCGATCCCTGACCTTGCAAAGGGCGATGGGCACCCATAGCAAGGGCCATGACCGGTCGTCGCCTGTGCGATCACGAACCATCGCTCTGGCCATGGCCAACCATCGCCCTTGTGATCACGAACCATCGCTCTGGCCATGGCCAACCATCGCCCTTGTGATCACGAACCATCGCTCTGGCCATGGCCAACCATCGCCCTTGTGATCACGAACCATCGCTCTGGCCATGGCCAACCATCGCCCTTGTGATCACGAACCATCCCTCTGGCCATGGTCGGCCATCGCCCTTGCGATCACGAACCATGGCTCTTGCCATGGCCGACCATCGCGCTCGCAATCACGAACCATCGCATGGACCATGGCCCGTGATCGCCCCTGCGATGAACGGCCATGGCGCTTGCCATGACGACTCATGGCAAATGCGTTGGTCGCTCGTCGCATTGGCCATGACCGGTCATCGCCCATGCGATCACGACCCGTCGCACGGACCATGGCCGACCATGGCGCGATTGAAGGTCCGTCACGGCATGATGGAAGGCGCGTCATCGGACGCGCCGTGACGGCCCACGCTCAGGGGGCGGCCGGAATGGGACCGGTGGTAGGCTCGCCCACGCCATGCTCGATCCCGGGGCGCCGTCCTCCGTGTTCGCGATCGCGGAGCTCAAGAAGCCCGGCACGATGCATGAACTTCATGGCATTGCCCACCATGAGCTTCGACGTTCCCCGGGCGGAGCGATCAGATTCGCGTCGTTTGCGGGTGCCATGTACGTCACCCGATGCCGCAACGGGTCCGGAGCATTCTTCCGGTTCTTGGAAGAGTGTATGCACGCGTCCTTGTCTTCCGGACGCGCGGGCGCGGGCCTACGTCTGTCGCATGGACATCGCAAATCGAGTGGCGGTCGTCACAGGCGCATCGCGCGGCATCGGAGCGGGCCTAGTCGCGGGATACCGGAGACTCGGATTCCGCGTCGTTGCTACGTCGCGATCGATCGCACCTTCCAACGACGAGCACGTGTTGGCGATCGCTGGCGACATCCGGGACCGCGCAACGGCGCTGAAGGTCGTCCAGGCGGCGAAAGAGCGCTTCGGGCGCGTCGACACGCTCGTCAACAATGCCGGCGTTTTCGTCGCCAAGCCGTTCATCGAATACACGCAAGAGGACTTCGACGCGGTGGCCGGGACCAACGTCAGCGGGCCCTTCTACATCACGCAGGTCGTTCTTGCGGAGCTGCTCTCGCAGCGGAGCGGGCACATCGTCAACATCACCGCGGCGCTCGTCGATCAGCCCTTGGCTTCAGTTCCCGCGGGCCTCGCCGCGCTCAGCAAGGGCGGCCTGAACGCGCTCACGAAGTCGCTCGCGATCGAGGTCGCGAGGAGAGGGGTGCGGGTCAACGCCGTCGCGCCAGGCATCATCAGGACGCCGATGCACGCGCCGGCCACGCACGACTTTCTCGCCAAGCTGATGCCCGTAGGACGCATGGGCGAAGTGCAGGACGTCGTCGACGCGGTTCTCTATCTCGAATCCGCGTCCTTCGTCACCGGCGAGATCGTCCACGTCGACGGCGGCGAAGCGGCGGGCGTGGGGTGAGTGGAGTGACGTTGGTTCAACGAGCAGTTCAACGAGCAGGAGGACGAAATGGTCCGCAAGAGCATGACAGAGTGGCTGCTCTCGTTCCTCGCGTCCTAGTTCCCGAGACCGCAACGCGCTCGGCCCATACGCGCTCGGCCGAACTTGGAGATGACGATGGACACACGTCTACTGATGATGTTGCAGGTTGCCGTTGCAGGCCCGCAAAGGTTCGGCGCGGGACCTCATGGCACTCGGATCACGGCACCGATCACGGACGGCCATTTCGAGGGTCCGCGGCTGCGTGGAAGGGTGCTTCCCGGTGGCGGAGACTGGACGATCCTCCGAGGCGACGGCGTTCTGGAGCTCGACCTGCGCGTCACGCTCGGGACGGACGACGGCGCACTCATCCACATGACGTCGTTCGGGCTCCGTCACGGGCCGCCGGAAGTGATCGCGGCGATCGCGCGCGGCGAGAGCGTCGACCCCTCGACCTACTACTTCCGGACCACGCCCCGCTTCGAGACGGGCGACCCGCGGTACGCGTTCTTGAATCGCCTCCTCGCCGTATCGAGCGGCGATCGGCGCGCCGCGGGCCCCATCTACACGATCGACGAGATCCTGTGAGGCCACCGTGCACGCGCGACGAAGAAGCGTTCTCCAACTCGCAGCGTTCGCGACGCTGGCCGGATGCGTTCCCGTGCCCATCGTGGCCCCCTCCCTCACCTCTCTCTCACCCGCCGACAGGAGAAGCCCCATGCGTTCGCGCCCTCTGATGACTCTTCGGCTGAGCACGGCGCCAACGCAGAACATCGGTGCCGGGCCTCGCGGTACTCGCCTCACGTTTCCCATCACGGGAGGCGCGTTCGAGGGTGACAGGCTTCGCGGCAAGGTGCTCCCAGGCGGCGCCGATTGGGTGGTCAAACGCCCCGACGGCGTTCTCGAGCTCGACCTGCGGATCACGCTGGAGACTGACGACGGCGCCCTCATTCACATGACGTTCGAGGGCATCCGTGACGACCGAGCGTCGGGAGCTCCCTACTTTCGGACGCTGCCGCGCTTCGAGACGGCCGAAGCGAAGTATTCCTTCTTGAACCGGCTGCTCGCCGTCGGCACCGGGGAGATCAGCGCTGCCGGCCCGGTTCACGTGATCGAAGAGATCCTCTGAAGGACACGGCAGGCGCCGGAGAATACTCTCCCAGGAAATGAAGGAATTCCCGTCCAACGGCGCGAAGCTCCACGACTACGAGGCCTTCATCGCGATCGTTGACACAGGGAACCTGACTCGGGCTGCCGCTCGCCTTCGCCGGTCGCTGCAGTCGATCAGCCGGTCGCTCTCGGCGCTCGAGCAGCAGCTCGGGGTCGAGCTCGTCCGGCGCACCACGCGGCAGGCGCGGCCGACGGAGGCGGGAATGGCCTTCTACCAGCGCATCGCCGCCGCCCTGAACGACATCGCGGCCGCCGAGGCCGAGCTCCGCGACATGAGCGGCGCCCTCATCGGGTCGCTCTGCATCGCCGCGTCGGCCTTCTTCGCCGCCCGGTACCTGGTGCCGGCGATTGGCGAGTTTAACGCCATCCACCCCGCCGTCGAGTTCGACCTGCGCATCTCCGAGGCCTTCACCAAGCCCGTTCGCACCGGCGCGGACATCATGATCCGCGTCGGGCAGCTCCCCGCCTCGCCGCTGAGGGCGCGCAAGATCACCGCGCTCCGCCGCGTGGTCGTCGCCGCGCCGACCTACATCGCGCAGCGCGGGCGGCCGGAGCGCCCGGCCGATCTCGCGACGCACGCCTGCCTCGTACGCAGCACGGCGCAGGACGCGCGCGCCTGGACCTTCCACGGACCCGACGGAGAGGCCGAGCGCGTCGCTATCGCCGGGAAGTTCGTCTGCGACAACGCCTACGTGGTCAACCACGCGGTCCTGGCCGGCCTGGGTGTCGCCGTGGTCCCGTACTTCCAGATGCGCGAAGCGGTGGAGTCCGGCCTCGCCGAGGTGCTCCTCGGCGACTACACGCTGCCGCAGACCCCCGTGCACGCCGTGTGGCCGGCGGCGACGCGCACCCCCACGCGCGTGCGCCGCTTCGTCGATCTGCTCGCGCAACGGCTCAAGAAGGAGGTGACCTGATGAAGGCATCTTCGACCTCGACGTCGCCCGCGCGCTCCTCCAGCTCTTCGCCGTCGATCACCCGCTCTACCGCTTGATCCGCTGGGCGCCCGCGTTCCAGGTCGCGACGAAGCCGTCGAGGGACAGGATGAAGATGGCGTAGTCCTCGACGCTCTCGACGAGCAAGCGGAAGCGCCGGTCGTTCTCCGCTTCCGACTGCTGCTGCATGAGCCGCGGAGCATGCCCCAGGCGAGTGTGCACGTCCACGCGCCGGGTCCCGCCATGAACGGCTGCCGTCGCGCGAAGCACCGTGGACTCATCCTTGGGCCATTCATGTGGCCACTGCAGCGCGCCAGAGGAGCGGAATCCCGCCCCTCTGGCTCGACTCCCTACGCCTCCGCTTCGACGCGCCTCCCCGGCCGCACCGGCCCCGCGGCGACGATCGCCTGCCGCAGCGTGCTCTGGAGCTCACCGTTCGAACCCACGGTATCGCGCGATCGCTCGCGGCCGTTGCCGAGCGGCGAGCCCGCGAACGACAGGTGGTTGCCGGACTTGTCGACCAGACCCCGCGCGATGCCGAGGTCGATGAGCTCACTGTTCGCGTCGATTCCCGTGCCCCACCGGATCTCGAACTCGGCTTCGGTGAAGGGCGGAGCACATTTGTTCT
>CALFNG010000257.1 GCA_937902985.1 uncultured Myxococcales bacterium | reverse complement strand
CTGGAGTTCAGACGTGTGCTCTTCCGATCTGGTCGACGGCGCTGACGAGCGGACGCGCCGCGGGGGGACGGAGGCTCGCCGAGACGGCAGACGCGGGCGAGAGCGACGCGACGGGCGGCGCGCGCAGCCCGAAGGCCAGCGCCGCGACCCCCGTGGCGCCCACGAGGAGGGCCCCGAACGCCAGGGGGACGACCCGCGACCGGCGCTCGCCGGGCGCGGCGCCGGTGACCCGCTCCTGGCCCCACGCGCTCGACGTTCCCGGCGCTTCCGCCGTGGTCGTCCCGGGAGTCGCGGCCCTAGGCAACGTGGGCAAGGCGGGTATGGTGGGCAAGGCGGGTATGGTGGGCATGGGCGCGGAGAGCGTCGACAACGGCTGCCGCGTCGCGCGCGCTCCCCCCGAGAGTCGCGACACGCGCGACGCGCGCGACTCCCCCGGGAGCCTCGGCTCCATCGCCAGGCGGGCCCTCTCGGCGAGAATGCGCGCCTCCTGCGGCGCGAACTCTTCGAGCGCGGTCGCCAGCTCCGCGGCGTTCGCGAACCGGCGCGCCGCTTCTTTCTCGAGGCACCGCTCGACCGTTGCGACGAGGCCGGGCGGCACGTCGGGGCGAAGGGACGCGAGCGACAGCGGAGGCTCGGTGACGACCTTGAGGCAAAGCTCCGGCATCGTGTCGGCCTCGAACGGCCATCGCTGCGTGAGGAGCTGGAAGAGCACGACGCCGAGCGCCCAGATGTCGGCGCGCGCGTCGACGTCTCGCGACGAGCGCATCTGTTCGGGCGCCATGTACAGGGGCGAGCCCAGCATCGCGCGCGTACGCGTGAGCCTCGACAGCTCTCCGCTCGCGCCGCCCATGGCCTTCGATACCCCGAAGTCGAGGACCTTGATCTTCTGAGTGCCTCCAATCGTACTCGTGAGAAAGAGGTTCTCCGGCTTGAGATCGCGGTGAACGATACCGGCGGCGTGCGCCTCGGCCACGGCTTCGCACGCCTGCAAGATCCAATCGGCGGCGGCCGAGGCCCCCATGGGCCCGTGGTCCGCGAGCACCTTCGCGAGATCGTCCCCTTCGAGGTACTCCATCACCATATACGGCGCGCCCGAATCGAGCTTGCCGACGTCGAGCACGCGAGCCACGTGCTCGCTCTTGAGCTTCACCGCCGCGCGCGCTTCGCGAAGGAAGCGCTGAACGGCCTCCTCGTTGTCGAGCGCCTCGTCGCGAACGAACTTGATGGCGACCATCTGGTCGAGTTGCTCGTGGCGCGCCGCGACGACGATCCCCATCCCTCCGGCGCCGAGGACACGCTCGACCCGGTACTTGCCGGCGAGCAGATCGCCCTCGCGCACGGGGGCGGAGCCGGGACGGATCATTATCAGGAGAAATAGCACTGAACCGCCCGCTGCGCGGAGACAGCCTCGGCATAGAATTCCTTACAGAGTGTACAAAAACGCTCTTTTCCCCGTCTCACGATGCAGCTTTCGTGGACGGAAGTCCGCCGGCACGGCACGCTACGGTCCTTCATGCGCCTTCAACGAACCGCTTCCCTGGCCGTCTTCGCCGCACTGGGCTGTTTCATCATGGGTCCGAGCTCGGGTTGCTCGAGTTCGAGCAAGCCCGGCGCGACCCCGGGCGGCGGAGACGACAGCGGTACCGACGACAGCGGGAGCAACTCCCTCATTCAGAACAACGGGGACGCCGGCAGCAACGGCTTCCCGACCATGTCATGCGGCACTCAGTCCGGGTTCTTTTGCGAGCAGGTGACGTGCCCGGGTACGGACGTGACGACCACGCTCCACGGCACCGTCTACGACCCGGCCGGCGCGCTCCCGCTGTTCAACGTGGCCGTTTACGTGCCGAACTCGCCTCCGATCGACCTGGCGGACGGCGTGTCCTGCGCCAACTGCCAGAGCTTTTACACCGACCCCGTGGTCAGCGCGCTGACCGACGAGGGCGGTAACTTCACCATCAAGAACATGCCCGTGGGGACGAACATCCCGCTCATCGTCCAGGTGGGCAAGTGGCGGATGGTCTACAAGCTCTCTGAAGTGAAGGGGTGCGTCCAGAACGATGCCGCATCGCTCGCCGGCACCAAGCTCCGCCTCCCCAAGAACCACACCGAAGGGCACATCCCCAACATCGCGATCTCGACCGGCGCGCTCGACTCGCTCGAGTGCCTGATCCGCCGAATCGGGCTCGACGCGAGCGAGTACACCGGCAACCCCATGACGTCGGTCGACGGACCGCGCATTCACATCTTCACGGGCGGCAACGCCGCAATTCCCGGTGGGCAAGGCGCGCAGACGAACAATCCCAAGTCGATGCAGTCGTACCAGTACCTCTGGCTCAACGACATGCAGATCAACCAGTTCGATGTCGTGTTGCTCGCGTGCGAAGGCAGTCCCACGTCTTACTTGAGCACCGCCGCGCAGTCGGTTCTCCAAGACTACACGAACGCGGGCGGCCGAGTGTTCGCGTCGCATTTCCAGTACGCCTGGTTCAACAAAGGCCCCTTCGCGATGGGCTCCCCGGCGCTGGCGACATGGTCTCCGGACGACGGAACGATACCGGGCAAAGTGGTCACCGTTGGCCCAATGGGCGACCAGGGATCCGTCTTGGCCGACGTGATCCAGAAGCTTCCGAACGGCATGCCCTTCCCCGAGGGCGTGTCGCTGCATCAGTGGCTCAGCAACGTTCAGGCGCTGACCAACGACAAGCTGCCCATCTGGTACGCGCGGCACAACGCCGACCTCACGGCGGCGAACACGGCGTCCCAGCCCTGGATCCAGCTCGATCCGAGCGTGACCGACGCTCCGAACGCCGCAGAGTATTTCTCGTTCGACACGCCGATCGGCACGGCCGCTCTGGAGCAGTGCGGCCGCGTCGTCTTCAGCGACTTGCACGTGAGCGGCGGAATCAACGCCCAGAACGAGCCGGGTATCATGCCGGACTACCCGGGCGGCCTCGCGTTCACTCCCGACGGTTGCGCTGCGCACCCGCTCACGGCGCAAGAGAAGGCGCTCGAGTTCATGATCTTCGACCTCTCCTCGTGCCTGACGCCGATCGGGAGCACGGGAATGATGCCCCAGCCGAAATAGGCGCGACCGGGGTGGACGGCCAGCCGCAGCCTCGGATGGTTCATGAGCGTGAAGAGGCGATGAAACGCTCGCGAGAACGGGGAGTGCGCTTCGCCGAGGGCCGCATCCTTCGGCGGGGCAGGGCGATGGCTCGCGCTGACCGGGCCATCGACTCCGTGGAGGCGTGGGCTCCCCCTTCCTCGGCGACGGACGTCTCCCTTGCGCGAGCTGACCGCTCGGCTTCGCTAGGCGAGGCCCTCTCCCTCCGAGGGCGACCGCTCGCCCGAGCAGGTCTTGATGCGAAGCTCCCGCTGGGGGAACGGGATCACGATGCCCGCCTCCCGGAAGGCTCGCTCGATGGCGAACCGCAGCGTGCTGCTGATTCGCAGATCCTCGCGGGCGTTCGGGATCCAGCAGAGGAGCGCGAACGACAGCGATGACTCGGCGAAGTCTTCGAGCCGGACCTCGGGCTTGGGCATGTCGAGCACGGCGTCGCTCTTGCGGGCCACTTCGATGAGCACGCGCTGTACGAGATCGGGATCGGTGCCGTAGGCCACGCCGACGCCGACGCGGATGCGAAGACTCGTGGTCGGCCGTGAATGGTTCACGACTTCGGCCGTGATGAGCGCGCTGTTGGGGACGATGATGGTCACTTCGTCGCGCGTGATGATGTGCGTCGCGCGGAGGCCGATGTCCTCGACGGTCCCGAGGGTGCCTCCGACGCGGACGAAATCGCCGTGGCGCACGGGCTGCTCGAAGAGGAGGATCAGGCCGCTGATGAAGTTCTGGGCGATGTTCTGCAGACCGAAGCCGATGCCGACGGCGACCACCGCCGAAGCCGCAAGCAGGGCATCGAGCCGGAAGCCCATCGTGTTGAAGGCGCCGACGAGCCCGATCGCCGTCACCGCGTAGCGAACGATCTTCGAGACCGCGAACTGAACACCGTGCGGCGTTCCGCGCGAGCTCAGGAGTCGCCGCGCCGAGAGGCCGAGCAGGTTGCCGACAGCGAGCGCGACGATGACGACCGCCGCGCCCACAAGGAGCGAGCCGGGCGTGATGGCCGCGCCCGCCAGCTCGAGCAGTCTGCGATCGAGGAACTCTTTGAGGTCCTTGGGCATGGGCGTTCAGCGAGCGCGCCCGCGGGCGAGTGGCCCCTGCCCGACGCGCGCCGAGTTGCGAATCCCGAGGCACCCGTAGACATGGCCCGCGACGCGCACTTCGACGCAAGCCGGGACAGTCCCTGGGCGATTTAGACCCGTAGGCATGAACGCGATAGTACGGTACACCCACCTAAGTTACGTGGAACGAGACGGAGAACGATCCATGCCCTTCATGCGCACCTCCCGGCCCGCCTTCGTGGCGGCCGCTGCGATCCTCGGCGTCACGGTCGTCACAGCCCCGGCCCGCCAGGCGCGGGCCGACGAAGTCTCGCCCGACGGAAAGGGCGTCGTAGGCGGCGCGCTCCTCGGAGGCGAGGTCGTCATGATCACCGAAGCGCTCGCCGGCGTGAGGCCCGGGTGGGCCTACGCAGTCGGCGGGATCATCGGCGCGGGCGGCGGCGGCGTCGCCGGGCACTTCATCGAACAAGACCAGGCGAGCCAGAACGGGCGCGTCCCGATGTACATGCTCGCCGGCGGGCTCGCGCTCATCATTCCGGCGATCGTCCTCACGTTGAACGCCACGCGCTGGCAACCCGAGGAGGGCGCGACCGAAGACGCTGTGCCCACGGGCCCGCCCGCTGAGCCCGGTGTGGTCGGTGGAAGCATCGTCACGGGTTCGCCGGCCGCGCCGCCGCCTGCCGAGTCCACAGCGCCTCCCGCAGGCACCCCGCCTCCGCCCCCCGCGGTCGTCACGCCGGCTCCGCCCGCTGCGCCTACACCGCCCCCTCAATCGCTCTTTGACGTTCACCGTGGATCTCTGCGATTCGGCCTTCCCGTGCCCGATGTCCGGCCCGTGTTCTCCGTAGCCGAACGGCGCCAATACGGAATGCACGCCGAGACCGAGTTCCGGATGCCGATGCTTCACATGACGTTCTGATCTCGGTTTGCTGTACCATTCGATGAACGCTCGGCCTGGAAGGTCGGGAGCGGAGGCGAATGCAAGGCGCACAGCGACTTCCTCAACCGGCGAAGCCGGCGGATCCGATGCTTGGCCGCACGATCGCGGGCCGCTACCGGCTCGAGGCGCGAATCGGTGAAGGCGGGATGGGCGTCGTTTACCGCGCCCGTCACGTGCTCATCGACCGCATCGTCGCGGTGAAGCTGATTCGTCCCGACCTTCGCGGTGAGACCCACCTGCGCGCGTGGATGCTTCGCGAGGCCCGCGCCGCGAACCGCGTCGACCATGCGCACATCATCGACATCCATGACATCGGCGAGACGGGCGAGAGCGAGCTCTATCTCGTGATGGAGTATCTCGTCGGCCAGTCGCTCTCGAGCGAGCTCGCGCGCGGCTCCATGGCGCTCGGACGCGGCGTCGACATCCTCGAGCAGATGTGCGCGGCCCTCGCGCGCGCTCACGACCTCGGCGTCGTGCACCGCGATCTCAAGAGCGACAACATCTTGTTGACGAGCAAGGGCGGTCGCAAAGACTTCGTCAAGATCCTCGACTTCGGGCTCGCGCACCTGGCCATGGACCCGCGGCTCGCGCCCAAGGGCGCCGTCTTCGGAACGCCCGAGTACATGGCGCCCGAGCAGGCGCGCGGCGAAGAGGCCACGCCCCAGAGCGATCTCTACGCCCTCGGGGTCCTCTTCTTCGAGATGCTGACCGGTCAGCTCCCCTTCCGGAGCGACGATCGCGAGACGCTGCTCGAGATGCAGCGAACGGCGATTGCGCCTCGCCCCCGGTCGATCAAGCCGGACGTGCTGCCCGCGGCCGAGTCGATCGTCGTGCGGCTGCTCGAAAAGGATCGCCGCAAGCGCTTCCAGGACGCGCACCACCTCCATGAGGAGCTGAAGACGCTGCAGCGCAGCCTCCCGAGCACCCCGTGGGACATCAACACGAGCGACAACGCGGCGCCGCCGCCGCCGCCGCCGCCGCAGTCGCCCGGCGTCATCGAGTGGGCGAGCCGGGCCGCGCTCTTCTCGCGCATGGCGTCGCGCGCGTATCCGACGGGCAACGCCCCGTCCGACGTGCAGAGCGCCGTGTCGCAGGCGTGGGACCTCGCGTCACGAGCCAGCCGGCTCGAGGGCGAGGTCGCGAGCCACACCCGAAAGCTCGAAGCGCTCGAGCGGCGCGGCCGCGCGCTCCGCGCCGAGATTGGCCGCAAGGTCGAGGAGCTCGCGCACGAAGAGTCGCGCGCGCTCCGTGAGCTGGCGTCGGAGCAGACCGAAGTGGGCCGCCTCCGCGAGGGTCTTCTGCAGGGCGAGAAGGGCGTCGCCCAGGCCAAGCAGGCCGCCGATCAAGCCACCGGGGCGACCGCGCAGATGCGCGTCATCTTCGAGCGGGCCGGCGCGGCCGCGGCCAGCGTCGAGGCCAAGCGGGAGCAGCTGAAGGAGCACGAACAGAAGGCGCTCCAGAAGGAGGCGCAAGCGCGCGATCTCCGCCGGCAGATCGAAGAGCTCCGCGCGCAGCTCGCGCGCTACGCAGAGGCGCTCGAAGAAGATCTGGCGAGCGGGCGCGAGAAAGTGGCCGAGCGCACGCGCGAAGGCATCGGCTACGAGAAGGCGTTCAGCGAAGTGTCGACGCTGCTCTTGAACCACCTCAAGGGGAAGCCCGAGGCGCGCGATCTGCTCCAGGAGCTCATCGCCGCCATGCACGGCCAGACCTACAACAGCCCCGTCAAGAACGAGAGCCGCGGGCCCGGTTAGAGAAAGCGGCGCCTTGCACGCGTACCCCGCCCGGGTGGCCGAATTCGCTCGCGCGCGCTGGCGCGAGCTCCAGTCTCTCCCGGATCCGGGGCCGTGCGATCCGCGCCACGCCATCTTGCCCGACCAGGCGGCGCTCGAGCACCTGCTCTCGGTCGCGTATCAGGCGTCGCTGCTGCAAGAAGAAGAACGTCCCGTTCGCTTCCGGCTCTTCGTCGGCGAGCCGGGGCGGCTCCCGGCCGACGTCGGGCCGCCGCAAGGGCTCCATTGCCTTCGGTTTCGCGAGCCTCGCCGGTACGACGAGCACGAGATCCGCAGGCTCGCGCCCGCCGCCAAGTTCACGCGCGCGCTCATCGGCGTCCGGAGCGTCGGCCCCACCCGGTTCGAGATCTGGGGGATGCTCCAGTCGGGCCCGCGCTGGTTGCAGAGCGCACGCGGCGGCCGCCCCTTGCCCTCGCCCGTCCCGAGCGACGCGGTGGTCGTGCGGGCCCTCGGGCCGGGGCGCGTCTCGGTCTCCCTGGGCGAGGTGATCCTCGCCGAGCTGCGCGGCGGCGAGCTCCAGAGCTCGATCATGGACGCGTTCGAGTCGAAATGGTTGGCGACGCGGTTCGTCCGGCTGCGGCAGGAGCTCTTCGCGCGTCACGAAGAGGCGATGCGCGGAATGGGCGGCGTGGATCTCGACCCGGACGTCACCCGCAAGATCGCCCAGCAGATGGTCAAGCGCCTCATCGCGACGATGCGCGACGCGCACCACGGCGGCACGCTGCTGCTCGTCCCGCGTGAGCACGCGGACCACCTCGTCAGCGAGAAGGGCGCCATCCGCCTCAAGTACGCGTTCATCGACGACGAGCCGCGGCGGCGGTACCGGTCGCTCATTCTCGCGGTCATGCGCGAGCTCGCCATGGCTGGGGCCGAAATGGACCCGCGGCCCGGGCGCATCGGCTGGGACGCGTACCGCGCGTCCACGCGACCGGCCATCGTCTCGCTCGACGAGGCGATCCTCGAGATGTCGCAGCTCCTGGCGGCGCTCGGCGAGGTCGACGGCGCCGTGCTGCTCACCGACACGTTCGAGGTCCTCGGCTTCGGCGGCGAGATCGCGGGGGCCCTCCCCGAGATCCGCAACATACGCCGCGCCCTCGACCTCGAAGCCGAGAGCTGCGAGACCGTCTCGATCGACGCCGTGGGGACGCGTCATCGCTCGGCCTACCGACTCTGCGCGTTCGAGCCCGAGGCCGTGGCCATCGTCGTGTCGCACGACGGCGGAGTGCAGTTCGTCGCCTGCCGCGACGGCGCGCCGGTCTACTGGGATCACGTGCCCGTCACCGGCGCGGAGATCTGAACCGGCTTAGGGGAGGGAGATGGGCCGCAGAGCCATCGCGACGGCGCGCTGCAGCACCTTGTCCTCGAAGGTCGGGATGCCGAGCG
>CALFNG010000256.1 GCA_937902985.1 uncultured Myxococcales bacterium | reverse complement strand
GGGTGGTAGACGTGAATCTCCCGTCCAGGGGGTGCCCATGTACAAGATTTCCGTCACCGGTTTCTTCGCCTTCGTCGGCGTCGCATCGATCGCGATGGTCGCTGCATGCAGCGCGAGCGTTCCCGGAGCCCCGGGCGAGGCTGTGGGCTCGACGGCCGCTGAGGTTTCATGCGAACCGATCACCACCTGCTACAACGCCGGCTTCGCCTGCGGCACGGGCAGCAACGGCTGCGGCGACGTCTCCAACTCGAGGGCGAGCACGTCGGCGAACGTGCTGCGGGCGGTCAGTAATGCCGCCGGTGCGGCTTCGTGACGTGATGCGGCTTCGTCATGTGCGGTCTCCCCTGCGGTGGCCGCACGGCCGGCGCGGCCCCGCCACTCGCCACCGCGCTCGGCGCCCCCGGCGGCTCGTCGCTCCCGTCCGAATCCGGATCCGGCTCCGCCGCCGAGCCGGACGCCGACGCCGAGCCCGACGCCGAGCCCGACGCCGAACCAGCCCCCGACGCCGAGCCCGAAGCCACGGGCTCGTCGGGCAACGTCGGAATCTCCGACAACGGCGGCATCGCCGAGGCCACCGCGCTCCCTACGGACGTCACGGCCGACGACACGGCGCCCACCGCCGACGTCATGGCGCTCGTCGCCCCGTCGAGGCCTCCGCGGAGCTTCTTCACTTCGATGCGGCCCGTGTAGATCCCGATCCCCGCGACCGCCGACACCGCCACGAGTAGCATCACGACGCCCCCGCCCCCGCGCTTTCCGCGCTTGTCGCGGCCCCACGACGACATCGTGCGGAGGCGCTCGGGCGGCTGCGACGCGATCGGCAGGCTCTTCTCGGCGTACGTCACGGCCCGGGGCCGCGGCTCGCCGCCGCCACCGCCACCGCCACCGCCACCAGACATGGCCTCGATGCGCTCGAGCGACGCCCTGGCGCGATCGGGCGCGAACTTCACCGCCGTGCGCGCGAGCTCGAGGAGCGACGCGCGCCGGTCGGGGTTCTTCTCGAGGCACCGGAGGAGGATCCGTTCGAGCTCGAGGGGGATGCCGTCGCGCCGGCTCGACGGCAGGGCGGGATCTTCGGACGCGATCATCGCGCAGACCTGCGGCAGGCTCTCGCCGCGAAACGCCGGCTTGCCCGTGATCGCCTCGTAGAGCACGGCGCCGAGGGACCACACGTCGGCGCGGCTATCGACCTCCTTGGTCGACTTGAGCTGCTCGGGGGACATGTACGACGGCGAGCCCATGATGGTGGCCGTCTGCGTCAGGGCGGGATCGAGCCCGGGCTCGTCGCTGCCGAGCGTCAGCTTGGAGATCCCGAAGTCGAGGAGCTTCACCGAGGGCGAGCCGTCGGCCCGGCGGGTGACGAAGAGGTTCGAGGGCTTCAGGTCCCGGTGAACGATGCCCGCGGCGTGCACTTCGACGAGCGCCTCGCACGCCTGGACCGCGATCTCGCACGCCTCTTCGATGGGCAGCGCGCCCTCGGCGTCGATGAGCTGGCCGAGGTCGCTCCCCTCGAGGTGCTCCATGACGATGTACGGCACCCCGCCCTCGCCCTCGAGGGTGCCCACGTCGTGAACGCGCGCGACGTGCTCGCTCCGGACCTTGGCGGCGACCTTCGCTTCGCGGAGGAAGCGCTCGACGGACACGGGGCTGCGCATCGCCTCGGGCAAGAGGAACTTGATGGCGACCTCTTGCTCGAGCCCGAGGTGGATCGCCGAGACGACGATGCCCATCCCGCCCTCGCCGAGCACCTTCTCGATGCGGTATTTCCCGTCGACCACCGTTCCGGGGACGGGCTCGAACCGGGAGGTCTCCCGAGGGGGTTGCCCCGCCCCTTCGCGCTTGGTGGCAGAAAACACTTGGGCGTGGGGATCTTAGCGTCAATCTTCTTCGGTCGCGCGAAGCTTCGCGAGCACGCCGAGGTCTTCGAGGGTCGACGTGTCTCCCTGGGTCTCTCCGCCTGCGGCAATGTCTTTCAACAGCCGCCGCATGATCTTTCCGCTTCGCGTCTTGGGGAGCGCATCGGTGAAGCGAATGGAATCGGGCCGGGCGAACTTTCCGATCTCCTTGTCGATGTGCGCGGCCAGCGCCTCTTTCAGCTCCTTGCCCGCCTTCTGTCCCGCCTTGACCGTCACGAAGACGACCAGCGCGTGGCCCTTGAGTTCGTCGGGGCGACCGACGGCGGCGGCCTCGGCCACCGACGGATGGCTCACGAGGGCGCTCTCGATCTCGGCAGTGCCGATGCGATGGCCGGCGACGTTGAGCACGTCGTCGATGCGGCCGACCACCCAGAGGTAGTCGTCTTCGTCGCGGCGCGCGCCGTCGCCCGTGAAGTACACGTTGGGAATGACGTCCCAGTACGTCTTCAGGTACCGGTCGTCGTCCTTCCACAGCGTGCGCGCCATCGAGGGCCAGGGCCGCTTGACCACGAGCTTGCCGCCCTCGCCGGGCGAGCAGTCTTCGCCGCGGTCTTTCACGACGCCCACTTCGACGCCGAAGAGCGGGAGCCCGGTGCTGCCGGGCTTGGCGAACACGGCCCCCGGCAACGTGGCGAGCATGATGCTCCCGGTCTCGGTCTGCCACCACGTGTCGACAATGGGGCACCGCTCTTTGCCGACGACGCGGTGGTACCACATCCACGCCTCCGGGTTGATCGGCTCGCCCACGCTGCCAAGGAGGCGTAGCGAGGACAGATCGTACCGGGCCGGCCACTCGTCGCCGGCGCGAATGAAGGCGCGAATGGCCGTGGGCGCCGTGTAGAGCACGGTGACGCCGTGGCGCTCGATGACGCTCCAGAAGCGGCCCCAGTCGGGGAAGTTCGGCGCCCCTTCGAACATGACGCACGTGGCCCCGCACGAGAGCGGACCGTAGACGATGTAGCTGTGGCCGGTGACCCAGCCGATGTCGGCGGTGCACCAGTAGGTGTCGTCGTCCCTGAGGTCGAAGACGTACTTGGTCGTGACGTGCACGCCGGCGAGGTACCCCGCGGTCGTGTGGAGCACGCCCTTGGGCTTGCCGGTGGAGCCCGACGTGTAGAGGACGAAGAGCGGGTGCTCGGCGTCGAACGCGGGCGGCGCCTTCGCGTGATCGAGGCTCGGGCCCGGGCCGACGCGGGAGAGCCAGTCGTCCCACCAGACGTCGCGGCCGTGCTTCATCACGACCTGGGTCTCGCCGCGCCCGATGCGCCGGAGGACGACGACCTTCTCGACGGTGGGCGTCTGCTGCAGGGCCACGTCGGCCATGGCCTTGAGGGGCACGACGCTGCCGCGTCGCCACGCGCCGTCCTGCGTGAGGAGCACCTTGGCGCCGCAGTCGTTGATCCGGTCGCGGAGCGCCTCGGCGCTGAAGCCGGCGAAGACGACCGAGTGCGGCGCGCCGAGCCGCGCGCACGCGAGCATCGCGACCACGACCTCGGGGACCATGCCCATGTAGATGGCGACGCGATCGCCCGCCTTGACCCCGAGGTCGGTCAGCGCCGCGGCCGCGCGGACGACCTCGCGGTGCAGCTCGAAGTAAGTGAGCGTGCGCGAGTCGCCGGGCTCACCCTCCCAGACGAGAGCGGCCTTCGTGCGCCGCGACGTGGTCAGGTGCCGGTCGAGGCAGCTCTCGGTGAGGTTGAGCGTCGCGCCCACGAAGAACTTCGCGTGGGGCAGCTTCCATTCGGAGAACGTCTTCCACGGCGTGCGCCAGACGAGGTCGACCGTTTGCTCGCGCCAGAAGATCTCGGGCTCGTCGAGGGACTGCTTGTGCATCGCCGCGTAGGCGTGGTGCGACCCGACGCGGGCGTGCCGGACGAAGGTCGGGTCCGGATGAAATCGGCGCTCTTCTTTCAGAAGCGATTCGATGCTGTCCGTCGGCGGCATGCGCACATCTTACGCCATCTCAGTGGCTCGTCGCGCTGAAGAGGTCGATCGAGCTCGCCCCCTGCGCAGAGAAATAGAGCGTACCGCACGACGCGCTCGGGACGGCCAGGCTGCGGGTCCCGAGGTCGACGAACGAGTCGAACGCGCCGGTCGCCGATTGAGCGTCCATCCAGGCCGCCCGCTCGCTGCCGGTGATCTCGTCCCAGAAGAAGAGTGTCTGCTGATCCGAAGAGAGGCCCGTCGGCCTCCGGCGCAGCGCGCCCTGGGGTAACAAACCCGTCGACGACGCGAGCGGCGCCCCGGCAGGCCACGCGTCGGTGGGGCGCAAGCGGGCCGCACGGAAGATCGTGGGCGCCCCCGCGTCGGCCTGACCGCCATCCGCGCCGCCGCCGTAGACGGAGTAGAAGAAGGCCGTGTCGCTCGCCGCGAGGACGGGATCGCCGTACGACTGCCCCGGTGCCAGGACCCCGGCGAAGTTGTCGTAACCCGCCGCCGTCGCAAGGGCGGCGTTGGGGTCGAAGGCGTCGCCGCGAGTGGCGCGCGCGATCTGCGAGAATCCTTGGCCGTCGGCGTTGACGACGACGAGCCGCAGCCCGTCGGCGCTGAGCGCGACGCGCGCGTTCGTGAAGAGGCCCGCCGGCAGCGACTGGGCGGCGAAGGCGCCCGCGGTCGACGCGCGATCGGCGTAGTGGATCGCCTTGGCCGCCCCGTTGACCACGGTCCAGACGATGGACAGTTCGTCGGGCGTCAGGGCGTCGAGCAGATCGTCTCCCGGAGTCGAGAGGTCGAGCGGCGCGCCCGTTCCCCACGCGGCGTTCTTGGTGCAGGCCGGCGGCGGCGGAGGAGGTCCGAACACGGCGCCGTCGTCGCCGGTCGCGTCGCCAGGCCCCCCGTCGTCCCCGGGTGCCACGCCGGTGTCCCCCGCGCCGGCGGCGTCGCTGCTGGCCGTCGCGTCGTCCCCTGGGCCGGCTTCGCCCTGGACCGGCGCGCCGTCGCTCGTGGCGTCGGTGGACCCCGCGTCGCGCGTCGCGGCATCGACGATCCCTTCAAGGCCGGGACGGCTCGCCCCCGAGGAGCACGCGAGCAGGGGGCACGTCAGCCCCACGACAAGGGCAACGGCAACGGCGGAGCCCCCGAACCGACGCGCTTTCATCCTCATCACTCCGACGCCAGGCAATCGTACACCAGTCGCCAGTTCGTGAGCGTGGGGCTGATCGTCTTCGTCGCATCCGGGTTCAACGTCGCCGTCACCTTGAGGTACGTCTGGGACCGCTGGCCCGCGGCGAGCAGAGCCTGGTCGACCGTCGGCGCAGTCGGGCCCGCGACCGCCGGGGTCCAGGTGGGCGTCACGACCGGCGGCGCCGCGGCCGTGCCGATCGAGACCGGCGCGCCCCAGGTCACGCCGTCTATCGAGGTCTGGGCGGTGAACGCGATCGATGTGCCGACCGGCGTGCTGCTCTGCCAGGAAAACAACCTCCAGGCCGGGTATCCCAGCCCCGCGTCTTGCTGGCAGTTCGCCGTGAAATTCACGACGAACGGCGAGGGTGCGTACGTGATGATCGGAGGCGCGGGCGCGCACACGCCGCTCGCGCAGCGCGCGCCCGTGGCGTAGTTGCAGCACTGGGCGTCGCCCGAGCAGGCGGCCCCGTCGGCCGAGCACGTCACCGATCCCGTCGGCAGGCAGTGCGACGTCGGCGGATTCGCGAGCGGCGCGGGATCGAGCTGGCACACCGCCGTGGGCGTCGCTCCGGAGCCGCCGCAGCAGTCGAGGGCGCTCGTGCAGAGGGTGGCCGCCGACAGCGTCGGCGACGGGTTCTCGCAGGCCGATAGCGCGAAGTACGCGCGCGCATTGCCGGCGAGGAGCTCTTGCCCCGGCAAGTAGAACGCCGGGAAGCTCGGGTCCGCGCCGGGCGTCGGGCTCTGGGAAATCGCCGCGACCCAGATCTTCTTCGTCGTCGGCTGGACGCTGATGTCCTGGAAGCGCGGGTCGCTCCAGTAGGGGTTGATCGTGGCCACGTTGCCGTAGAGACGCCGCGACGTGAACGTGACCCACGAATACCCCCCGATGGTCACGGGCAGGACCGCCGGCTCGTAGTTGTAGACCTCTTCGTAGTAGGTCGGGTTGTCGGAGCTCTTGCCGTGACTCGTGGCGGCGTTGCGCGGCAGGTACGCTCCCCCGTTGAGGTTCGCGAGCCGGGCCGCGACGGGGGGCGTTCCCGTGCTCACCCACCAGAGCTCGGCGGTCGCCCCGATGTTGTTGCACGCTCCTGTTCCGTCGCAGGTCGATCGCGTACCCGCCCAGTCGCGGCCGTTGTCCGTGATCTCGTTCTGAAAGACGATCCCTTTCTCGGTCGGTGGCAAGAAGGCGGGCCATGCGCTGTAGGCCGCCGACGACGGAGGCGTGTAGAGGACGCGGAAGTTGGAGAACGTCGAGGGCGCCGCGAAGTCCATCATCGCGATCGACTTGGCGTCGAACGCGACGTTCGAGAGCGGATGCGCGTTTCCGCTGTAGTACGTGAAGGCGAGGTGCGTCGCGTCGTGCGCGAAGGCCGGCGTCGCCGCGCCGAGGCTCGCGGGCAACGTCGCGCTCGGGATGGCGACCCCCGCCGTCGTGAAGAGGCCATTGGATCCTCCAGCGCTCGACGGCGACGCGCTCGTGAAGAGGTAACTGCCGGCGGGCGAGAGGGCAGCGAAGGTGAACTTGTTGCTTCCTTTGCTGCCGACGAGGGTCTCCGAGCCCTGGATCAGCACGGGCGTGGCGAGCGTCGGGTTGTACGTGAACGTCGTGTTCTCACCCCCAGCACCCGAGCCGGCCGCCGGGTCCGTCATGAACGAGTTGGACAGGATGCGCGAGCCGTCATCCGACACGTTGTGGCAAACGCGGCAGCCGGCGCCCGTGCCCGTGTCCGTATAGCCGACGACGACGGTGGGGGACGTGCCGTTGACAGGCACCTGGAGCGTGGCGGCGCCGAACAATTGGCCGTTGACGGTGTTGCCGTAGTTCTTGACGAGGTTCGTGCCGTAGGAGTTGTAGAAGACGTTGCCTTTGAGCTGTCCGTTGGCGAAATGAATCGTCGTCGGGACTTCGGCGTAGAGCTTCGAGGGCATGGACTTGTAGCGCTGGATGGCGAACACCGCGTCGCCGCCGGTCGCGCCGCTGTTGCGCACCACGGTCTGCTGGAGGTCGTTCCACACCAGCTGCGGAATCGTCGCGCGTGGCTGCGCCGCGAGCGTCGGCGTGGGCGCCGTCTGGAGCTCGGGCACGATCTCCGACCAGCTGAAGATCGGGGTGCCCATGGCCGGAAAGCGCAGCGTGACCTTGACCGCGCTCGCCGCCGTACCGCCGGTGCTCCATTGAATGAGCGGCGACGGGAGGCCCAGCGGGAACACGGTGTTCGGATACGGGTAGAGGACGGTGAGCGGGTCGACGGCCCCCGTCGTCACCGGAAACTGGGTGTTGGTGATGCCGGCGGGAGCGGGGCCCGTCGTCGTGTCGACCACGTTGACGGTGACGTTGCTGACGACTGTGCCCGTCAGGTTGCCCGCGAGCGCGCTCACCGACACCGGGCCCGCGATCGGCGACACCACCGTCAGGAGGCCCGTCGTGCTCACCTGCGCGAGGTCGTACTTGTTGATGTCCCAGATGAACGAGGGCGTCCCGGAGTAGCAGGGGAGCGACGCGGTGAACTGCAGCGTGCTGGGGCTCGGCGCGCCCGTCGTGGTCGAGATCGACGTGATCGTCAGGTCTTTCGCGGGCATCATGCTGGGCATGAGTGTGAGGCCGCTGCACACCGCGGGAGGAACGGGCGTCCCGTACAACGTCACGCCCGCCTCATTGATCACCAGGCCCGAGTCGGCGCCCGCGTCGAGGCCCGACGGATCATCCACGAACCCCATGCACGGGGCGGGGTCGCAGAGATCCACAACCCCAGCGTCGACGCACGGGACCGCCGGGTTGATGTTGAGCACGTGGAGGCCGCCCGACTGCACCGACACCGATTTCGTCGTCAGATATTGGCTCGCGCACACGCTCCAGGAGCCGCCCATGCACGTCCGGGTTCCCTCGGAGCAGGTCACGTAGTCGCCCGATCGGCTGACGACCTCGCCGCACGCGACCTGCGCTCCGTCGGACGAGCAAGGGCAGTCCGTGTTGGGCGTCGCACACGAGGGGCCCGAGGAGCCATCGGGCATCGTGCTCGGCGTGTCGCCGAGAGTGGCCGGGTTGGACCCGGTTCCGCATCCCCATGCCGCGAGCGCGACTAGGGCGAGAGCGACCGCCTCGAGAACTCGCCGCGCGCGAGGCCTACCGGCCGCACCCCCGTCATCCATCGTGGTCCCGTCGCTGGCGTTCCCGGAATCGTCTAGTGTGGACCTCGAATTGGGGTATTTATCGTAGCTCGCCGCGGCTGGTGCGATCGATGACGTGCTCGAGTCACTGCTTCCATATCGATGAAGAAGGCCGATGTCAGCAAAAGGGACGACTTTCCGTGTCTTCATTCGCAGTCCTCGCAGGAATCGTTCGGTAGGCCGTCAGCTAAAAACTGGGCGTCGGGCTCTTCCGGCCGTCGCGCACGCCACGCACGCTTGCACGAGCCAGGACAGGCTCGTGGCTCCGCCTGCACACCGTTTCGGTGTCCGCCACTGTCGCCCGGGTCATCAAGCAAAGTACCCCACCATTTTAGTGTACCTGAAGAGCACTTGCATCGCCCGTCGTTGTGAACGTGCGTCGTGGCCTTAAGGCCATTCCGCATGCGTCGGCGTCCTGCCCACGGCTACGACGCAGCCCTTCGTGGCCGATCGTAGTCGGCTGATGCACCCCGCAACACATGGCCCGACGCGACCCCAACCCCAACCCCAACCCGGCCCCCCCGCCGGCAAAGAACGGACCAGGGGATCCTTCACGCTGCGGCCTGACGATGTCGCTCGCGCTCTCGCTTCTCGGCCCAGGTGCGTGGGGGCAAAGCGCGGGCGCTGTCCAAGAGGGCTCTTCGTCGTTCACCTTCTGACCTGGGACGACATAGAGCGCGTCCTCGACAACAGCCCGGCAGGACAAGAGTTCCTTGGAGTCGAGGCGCCTCATGTCGTGCTCACGCAGGTGCGTTCAGAGCTTCAGCCCCGTCCACGATCTCGTACGCGACCAGGGCGACGACTTGCACGCGTCGGAACGGAGCGCCGTCAGCTTGCTCTCTGACCCCTCGCCCGAGCGGCTGGCGAGGCCGAAAGGCCCCCGTCGGCGCCTTCATCCGCCAGGACCGGGAGGCGGCGCTTCGCCAGCTCGGTCTGCTGCTCCGGCGAGGCATGACCGGGTGGGCACGGGGTCTTGCAAGACGCGCGGGCCAGCTGGGCCGGCGGCGGGACGTGCGCCCAGACGCCATCCCCCTCGACGCGAACGGGGAACGTCTCGATCTCGAGCGCCGCGTTCGAGAGGCCCCGGCCGGTCCGGAGATCGAACGTGTTCTTGTGAAGGGGGCAAGCGACCTTCGGCGTTCCGCCGTGATCGCCGAGGATGCCGCGCGCGAGCACCATCTGCTCGGCGTGGGGGCAGAGGTTCTGCGTCGCGTACCATTCGCCCCGCGAGGCAAAGTGAAACAGCGCGATCTCCGACTCTCCGTACCGCGCCGCGATCCCGCCGTCGAGCGGGACCTCGCCCACCGTGGCCAGTCGAACCCACGACCGGTTCGCCGCGCGTTCCAGGGTCTCGCTCTCGAGATACGGCGGAGCATTGGCCCGCGACTCGCCCGTCGAGAGCGCGCTCGCCGGGCCCGCGACGTCGTCGCTGCTCACCTCGGCGGCGAAGCGGCTGAACGCGGCCCGCTTCGCGGGATCGCCGAGCACGTTCGACCATTCGCAAAAATACGTACCGACGAGAGCCTCCATCTCGCGCTCGAGGCTCTCCGCGATGCCGAGCGAGTCGTTCACGATGACCTGTCGCAGGCGCTCGATGCCGCCGTCCATCTTGTCGAGCCACACCGACGTTCGCGTCAGGCGCCCGGCGGTGCGGATATAGAACATGACGAACCGGTCGATGTACCGAACCGCGGTATCGCCGTCGATGTCGGAAACGAGCAGATCGGCCGGGCGCGGCGAGACGCCGCCATTGCCACAGACGAAGAGGTTCCAGCCTCGCTCGGTCGCGATGAGTCCGAAGTCCTTGTTCTGCGCCTCTGCACACTCGCGAATGCAACCGCTCACCGCGCTCTTCATCTTGTGCGGCGACCGGATGCCCTTGTAGCGGTGTTCGAGACGAATGGCGAACGCCGTCGAGTCCTGGACTCCGAAGCGGCACCAGGTCGACCCGACGCAGCTTTTGACCGTACGCATCGACTTGCCATACGCCTGCCCGCTCTCGAAGCCGGCGGCGACCAGGTCTTCCCAGATCTGCGGGAGCTGCTCGAGGCGGGCCCCGAGGAGATCGACCCGCTGGCCGCCGGTCAGCTTGGCGTAGAGGCCATATTTCACAGCCACCTGTCCCAGGACGATCAATTGCGGGCCCGTGATCTCCCCACCGGGAACGCGGGGTACCACGGAGTACGTGCCGTTCTTCTGGATGTTGGCGAGGAAGCGATCGTTCGTGTCTTGCAGCGAACGGTGCGGCTCGTCGAGGACGGGCTCGTTGTGGATGCTGGCGAAGATGTTGGCGACCGTCGGCTTGCAGACCTCGCAGCCCTGACCCTTGCCGTGCCGACCGAGGAGCTCCGGGAAGGTACGGATCCGGGTGGCTGCGACGATTTCGAAGAGGTCCTCTCGCGTGAGAGCGAAGTGCTCGCACAGCGCCGGCTTCACGCCGCGCCCGCCCGCCTTCAGCTCCAGCTCGAGGACGTCCGCGACCATGGGGAGGCACCCGCCGCAGCCGGTGCCGGCGCTCGTGCAAGCCTTGATCTGGGCGAGCGAGGTCAACCCATCGTCGCGAACGCGGCGGCGGATGGTCCCGGCGGAGACGCCGTTGCACGAGCAGACGACCACGTCATCGGCCGTCTGCCCCGCGCCCGGCGCGGCGGAGCCGATGCCGAGCTGCGCGAGGTCGTCGGAGAGTTCGGTCCTCGACCGCGTCAGATGCAGGAGCTCACCGTATGAAGACGTATCTCCGACGAGAATGGCACCGAGCAGTCGGCGCCCATCATCGGTCACGACCAGCTTCTTGTAGATACCGCGCACCTGATCCTCGAAACAGATCGTGCGTGAGTGCGCCGGATCCTGGAACGGATCGCCGATGCTGGCCACGTTCGTGCCCATGAGCTTCAGGCGCGTCGACGACTCGAAGCCCTCGAAGGCGGCGTCGCCACCCGTCAAATTCCGCGCGACGACGTCCGCCATCTCGTAGCCCGGCCCGACGAGCCCGTACGACCCTCCCCGGTGCAACGCGACCTCTCCGATGGCGAAGACCCCGGAGGCGCTCGAGCACAGGCGATCGTCGACGACGACGCCGCCCTGGTTGCCGACTCGCAGCCCCGCATCGCGACCCAGCTCGTCGCGAGCACGGATGCCGGCGCACACGACGAGAAGTTCGACCTTGAGCGTGCGCCCGTACGACAGCTCCAGCCCGGTCACGGCGCCATCGCCGAGAACACGGTCGATCCTGTCGGCGAGGTGCACGTGCAATCCGAGCTTCCGGATGGTCCTCTCGAGGAGCGCCGAACCGGTGCTGTCCAGCTGGCGCGGCATGAGGCGTGTTTCCACCTCGACCACGTGCGTCTCCAACCCCGCGCCCACCAGCGCGCGCGCCGCTTCGAGTCCCAGAAGGCCCCCGCCAGCCACGGCCGCGAGCCGCCGGCCGGGGACATATGCGCGAATCCTGTCGAGGTCGTCGATCGTTCGATAGACGAACACGCCGCGCATCTCGATGCCGGGTATCGGCGGCACGAACGACGCCGAGCCCGTGGCGAGGATCAAGACGTCGTAGAGCAGGGGCTCCCCCTTGCTGGTCACGGCGACCCGCTGACGCACGTCGAGGCGCTCGATCCGCGTCCCGAGGTGCAGCTCGATGCCGTTCTGCGCGTACCACTCGGGGTCGTCGAGCCACAGTCCGTCGCCCGACGGCTCCGAAAACTGCGCCGTGAGGTTGACGCGATCGTAGGCCGGCACCGGCTCTTCGCCGACGACGACGAGACGGTGCAGCTTGCTGAGGTCGTACTCGAGCATCTTCTGGCAAAAACGGTGACTGACCATTCCGTTGCCCACGACGAGCGTCGTGATCGGGCGGGCTGGGTGATTGCGTAGGTTCGTGGTCATGTTGCGGAGGGCCCCGGAAAGGGTGGGCGCCGTCGGGCGCGCGAATCTTCGATGAGTGCTCGGCACCCGGAAAGCTGGCGGCGCCCGAGCGTCGTCTCACTCTTTCTCCAGGCTCTCCATGGCGCGACCCAGGCTGATGCGCATCCGTTCGAAGGCCTTCGCGAGGTTCCCGACCTCGTCCGACGACTCCGACACGACCGGCGTCTCCAGATCGCCCAGGCTGATCTCGTCGGCGGCCTTCTCGAGCCGCAGGAGCGGCTTCGAGATGAACGCCCATTGGATGGCGCTGATCACCGCGAGCACGATCCCGAACACGCCCACCAGTCCCCCCGTCAACATGAGGGCGTTGCTGCTGGCGTCGGCCAGGGGCTTCGCGAGGGGAATGGACACGACCATTCCGCCCATCACGTCGCCAAGGCGAAAGTCATGACGCTTGCTGTCGGGGTGGCGGTTGTGGCAATCGACACAACCCTGAGCAGACGCGATATCGGCCGTAACCGAAATGAAACGAGCGTCCTTGCCCTGATCGTAGACGAGCTCGTCGGCGACGTCGGGCGTCCGGGCCACGTCGTCCAGCGCCTTCCGGATCTCCTCGGTGGGAGGCTTCTTGTCGGGGTTGATGTTCCACACGCTGAGGAGGTCCACGGTGTGGAACCCGCGTGCGTTGACGATGTTCGACGTGAGATGGACGAACGACGCCGGCAGCGGCAGCGTCTTCGCGTTCCCGAGGCTCTTCATGTCCGCGAACGACACATCCGACTTCTCGCCCAGTAGTTTGCTGACGACCCTCTCCGTGTAAGTCGCCCGGTCGGCGGCGATCTGTACCGAAATGGCCAGTGCCGTCTGGCGTGCCTGCGCGATCGCAGATTGTTTCTCCTGTTTGTAAATGAGATCACCGAGCGCCGCCGACAGCGCCAGCATGATGATTAGCGACGGAACGATGACTTTCGTTCGGAGCTTCCAGTTCCTGAAAAACACCATCGAATGACCCCCCTGGTGAAATCGGCCGCGTCAAATTGGAATCGAGCGCGTGTCTCGCGCGCGCGTCATTTTCGGAGCACCGACATCGCGTCGGCGCCGAGCAGCTCGGCGGACGGATACCGGTCGCGCGCCGCCTTCGCCATGCAGCGACGAATGATGTGACCGCACCCGGGTGGCAGGTCGGTGACGAAGGCCTCCGCGTCGGGCACCGCGCCCTCGAGGTGCGCCGCGCGGAGACTCGAGATGTCGTTGCCGCGCAGCGGTGCGTGCCCCGTGAGCAGGTAAAAGTAGCTGACGCCGAGGGCGTAGATGTCGCTCGCGTGGCTCGTCGCATCGCCTCGCCAGATCTCGGGGGCGGTGTAGAACGGCGTGCCGGTGCGCATGGGGAATGCGGCCTTCTCGTCCGAGAGGCGCCGCGCCATTCCGAAGTCGCTCAGCTTGGTTCCGTTCGGCCCGACGATCAGGTTCTCCGGCTTGAGATCCCCGTGGACGACGCCAGCGTCGTGAGCCGCCTGCAACGCGCTCGCGGCCTGGGCGAGGACCGTCGTGGCCCGCTCGGGCGACAGCGGTCCCTTCTGAGCGACCCAGGTGTGGGCCGATGGCCCGGGGACGTATTCCATCGCGATGTAACAGCGCCCTCGATGCTTCGCGACGACGTAGATCTGGACCACGTTGGGGTGGTTGATGAGCGCCATGGAGCGCGCTTCCGCGAGGAACCACGTCTCGGGGTTCTGACGGGCCGCCTGCGGGATATTCCAGGAGAGGAGCTTCACGGCCGTCGGGCGCAGGAGAGCCTCGTCATGAGCGAGGAAGACGATCCCCATGCGACCCTGACCGAGCACGCTTTCGAGCCTGAAGACCCCGAGCTTCTTTCCGAGTAGCTCCGATCCTCGAGCAGAGGCGCTGGGCCGCCCGAGGCCGACCACGTCGCTCGGCCGTTCTCGCAGCGGATAGCCGTCAGGAACGGCGGAGCTGGGTCCTTTTCCGTTCATGCGACTTCTCTACTTGGAGACCCGCGCGGCTTCGTCTTGGCTCTTCAGCAGCTCGAGCATGATCTCGTGAGAATCGAACTCGAGCTCTTCGTCGAGGGCCGACAGCGCGCCGACGGGGGCTTCGGATTCGAACGAGAAGTCACCGTCGTTCCAGCTGAGGAGCTCCGATACCGCCGAGCGTATCTGTTCGCCCAGGGCCTTCCGGACCTGAGCAATGGTGACGGCGCCGGCCGCGACCAGCGTCGCTCCGATCTCCGGCTTCGACCACGCCTCGGGCCCTACGTGCCTGAGCGCGTGCAGCGCTTCCGCGGTCACCGCCCCGCCCGCCACCAGCAAACCAGGCAGCGACGTGGTCGTGGGCGCCGAAGCACCCGTCAGTCGCCCGGCCCGCACGTGAATCTTGCCGGTCCCGGCGGAAGAGCTGAAGAGCATGACCCCCGTACGTTGCCCGTTGCGCAGGAACTCGAGGAGGTCCGGGAGACACAGCGTCTCGAGCCTGCCCACGAAAGCCGGGGCACACGGCAGGAGTCGCGCTGCGCTCTTGGTCACCTCGGCCTCAAACTCGACCGGCAGCGCCGGCGTTCGCCCCCGGGCCTCGCGCTCCACCGCCTTCGCGCCGTCGACGCTCGCGCGAGCCGCGCGCAGGGCAGTCGAGAGGTTCGACGCCGCTCGCCACTTCACCGCGCTGTCGGCTCCGCGCTCTCTCTGCGGCGACGCAGGGGCGCCAGCCGACGCGCCCTCGAGCGCCGCGGGCCGCGAGGCCGTGGCGCCTCGCTCGCGCGGGCTGTCGAGACCGGGCACGGGCCGCGTCTGGCGGTCGTCGCCTTCGCTCCGGCCCGGCGCGGCCGGTACCCACTCCAGATCCGCGTCGCGAACGTCCCATTCGATCAGGGCGAACCAGTCCGTGTTCTTCAACACGGCCTCGACTGCCGTCGTCGGGCTCCCGCCCTCGACGCGCACGGCGATCGAGGCGCCCGCGTCGGACGCGACCACCCAGGCTGCTTTCGCCCCGCGGGTCGTCGCCACTTCGACGCCGCCGAGTCCGAGCAGGGCTCCGACCGCTCCGAGCGAGGTCGTCAGCTTCGCGACCGCGGCGATGATCGGGCCGGCGCCTTCGACTTCCACTCCGGAGCGCTCGATGACGTGACCCTCGTCGTCACCGACGACGCACGCTCGAACGCCGGCGAGGCCCAACAGGATCGCAGAGGCCTTCATCGACCAAAACTCGTCATCGCCTGACCCCCTCCCCGCGCCACCAATACGGCCGATCGCCCCAACACTCTAGCTCAAGATAATTTTAATCGTCTGGCCGAGAGTGGGCCGCGGAATTTCAATCGAACTCGTCTGCAACGAAAAATGCCGAACCATCCCCTTGAAAATGCATGTGCGCCGACCGTATGGTCCGGCGCACGGCGGGGGTGAGAGGCGGAGACGCGCGTCGCGCCGGGTGGGAAATCGGGGGGTGGAATGAATCCGTTCGACGTCGTTTCCAAAATTCCCGGGATCGTCGCGGCGATCTTGAGCGACGAGTCGGGGAACCTGCTCGAGTCCGTTGGCAACATCGACGGGGAGTCCGCGGCCGCCGTCAACGCCTTCGCGCGCGAGTCGTTCGGCAAGGCCGGCGACATCCTGGGGCTCGGGTCCCTCGATCGGGTGGTGATTGCGAGCCCGACCAGGAGCGCCATCGTCGCCGTTCGGCCTGGTTACGTCATGAGTGTCTTCGCAGACGCCGGGAAGCCGTTCTCGACGGTAGAGAAGAAGCTGACGGAGATTCTCAGCAGATAGATAAGGACGACCGAATGGATGCCATCCTGAAGACCTTGAGCGATCTCGAGGGCGTGAACGGAGCCGTCGTGACCGACGCCCGCGGGCAGGTCGTCGCCTACAGAGCTCACGCTGTCTACGATCTGCCCCTGTTGCAGCAGGTCGGACACGCCACCGTGACGGCGATCGATTCGATCAAGCTGCTCCACGAAGACTGGGAGTCGATCAGCGCGCAGTTCTCGGAGGGCAAGCTCCTCATCAGGAACATCGCGCGCGGCAAGGGGCCCGAGTACACGCTGTCGGTCATCGCCGACGCCCGGCTGAACGTCTCGTTCGCGGGGGTCGCAATTCGCGTCGCGGTCGGAAAGCTCAAGACCGTCCTCGAGGCGGAGGCAGCGGCGCCGCTGGGCATGGCGGTCCGGCCGCCGATCGCCGCGCCGGCCGCGGCCGCGCCGAGCGGACGCGGGAGCATCCCCGACGGCGTCACGAACGGACTGAGCTGGTCGGAGTTCGGCGGGTCGTCCGGCATGTCGGCCTCGGGAATGAACGGGGTGGACGCGGCAAGCTCCGTGGTGCTCGCGGGGTGCACCAAGGCCCTGGCGAGGAGCGTCGGACCGATGGCGAAGCGCTACGTCAAAGAGGCTGTCTCGATGCTGTGGCCCGACCGACCCTTCTCGAGGGACCAGCTGCCGGTGCTCGTGGCAGAACTGGAGAAATATCTCGCCAATCCCGAGGACGCTTCTCAATTCCGAAAAACGGTCGCGAAGATCTCTGTCTGAGCTCACGCTCTTGCGATGTGCACGTGCGGGGTTCGAGTGAGTCGCTCTCGCGACGGAACCCGGATCGCGCTGAATCGATGATAGGGGGAAGACCATGTACGAATCACTTGGCCGGAGAGGTGTATGGCTCTTTGCGGCCGCCACGGCGATCATCTCGGTCGCCCGGCCGGCACGCGGCGACGAGCCCAGCGCGCCGCCGCCGGCTTCGCCATCTGGAGAGCCGGCACCGGCCACGGGGGTGGCACCCGCGCCGGCGTCGGAGACCCCAACAGCCCCCTTGCCCGAGTCGCCGCCGCCCGAGGCGCCCGCGCCCTACTCGTTGCCGTGGCAGCTACGGGGAGCGGCCGCCACGACCGCGATCCGCTCGGACACCTCCTTCGCGCGCTACGAGGACGGCGCCTCGAATCACGCCCTGACGATCGCGTCGACTCTCCTGGCGAGCTACAAGATTCCCGTGACGTTCTGAGGCGCCCCTGTATACCGATACAATCCACACTCTGGGCGAGCAGGCCGCCAGCAAGCTGCGATGGCAGCGCGCGTCGCTCACTTCGCACTTCGCGCGCTCGATGCTCGCGGGGATGTACGTCGGCGCCGCCGTCGTCCTCATCCTGATCGTCGGCGCGTCGTTGCCCGATTCCGTACGAAGGCTGACGATGGGGGTCTGCTTCGGGGGCGCGCTGACGATGGTCGTCTTCGCCGGGTCGGAGCTCTTCACCGGATCGAACCTCATCTTGACGCTGGGCGTCCTCACCGGGAAGGCCTCGGTCCGCGGCCTCGGCGCCAACTGGATCTACACGTGGATCGGCAACTGGCTCGGCAGCGTGGTGCTCGCGATCGCGGTCGTCCGCTCCGGCGTCCTCGACGCCGAGCCGATCCGATCGTTCGTCGTTGCCACCGTCGCCAGGAAGATGCAGCTCGCGCTCCCTCAGCTCTTCTGGCGTGCCGTGCTGGCGAACTGGCTCGTGTGCCTCGGACTGTGGATGGCGGGCCGCACGAAGAACGACGCCGCGCGGATCCTGCTCATCTGGTGGTGCATGTTCACGTTCATCACCTGCGGCTACGAACACAGTGTCGCGAACATGTCCGGGCTGATGCTCGGGCTGCTCTTGCCGCACGGCAGCGACGTGAACCTCACGGGCTACGCGTACAACCTGGCGGTGACGACGGGAGGGAACATCGTCGGCGGCGCGGTCATGGTCGCCGGGATGTACTGGTTCGGCTCCCGCGAGGGCGCACACCGTGGCCAGGATCACGCTGTCGACCCGGTCGAGACCGACACCGGCCGCATGCCCTCCGAGAGCATCACTCTCGAGGCGGACTGACCGCTCACCCGGCAACGTCGTCGATGCGCCGCGCGGCTGCGCTCCTCGGGCTGGCATGGTTGCTGGCCGCGCCCGCGTCGACCGCGGGATGCGGCCGCGACGAGGTCCGGGCCGCGCGAGGCGAAGCGTTCAAGAGGGTGCCCATCCTGTCCCCGGCATCCACCAGCGAGAGGCAGGGTGGCTCGTTCGACGATCCAGCCGAGGCGGGCTTCCGGGTGTTCGCGCGCACGTGCGTCACGTGCCATCAGCCGTCGGGGATGGGGATGCCGAACGCGTTCCCCCCGCTGGCGCGTTCGGATTTCCTCGCGGCCGACAAGGGCCGCTCGGTGAGCATCGTCCTCGGAGGCATCGAGGGACCGATCACGGTGAACGGCAAGCCCTATTCGGCGAGCATGCCGTCGTTCGCGGCTCTCTCGGACGACGACATCGCCGGGGTGCTCACGTTCGTTCGCAGCAGCTGGGGCAATGCCGGCGAGCCGGTCACGCGAGAAGAGGTCGCGAGCCGGCGGGCGCGCGGGACGGCGCCAGTGACCGTCGCTGCGGCTCCTTGAGAGGCCGGGGCCGCCGTCTGGACCTCAGTCGATCGACACGAGCTCGACCTCGAAGACCAGGCCGGCGTTCGGCGTCCTTCCGCGCAAGCTCGCACTCCAATTTCCGACACTGCGGCTATCCTGTTCCATGATTCGGGTCGCCGCTCTAGTTCGCGACAGCGAGCGGGAGCGGTTCGGTCTTCTTCGCGTACAGCGTGACGAGCTGAGCCAGCTCGCCCTTGCATGAACCGCAGCCAGTGCCGGCCTTCGTGGCCACGCTCAGCGCATCGACGGAGCTGGCGCCCGCGGCGATGGCTTGCCGGAGGGCCGCGGCGGTCACCTTGTTGCACGTGCAGACGACGCATTCAGCCGGGTCGCTCGACGGGGGCTTCGAGCAGAGAATATCCAGAGGCTCCTCGGGCATCGGATCGCCACGGTCGAACATCTGCACGAGCGTGGCCGTTGCGGCGGTGTTGCCCACGAGCATGGCTCCCATCAGACGCCCGTCGCGGATGATCAGCTTCCTGTACGCGTTGCGCCGCTCCTCGATGACCTGAACCACCTGATCGCTGTCCAGCTCGGGCTCGAGACTCCCCATCGACGCGACATCGACCCCCGCGACTTTGAGGCGCGTGTAGAGCTTCGACCCCCGGTACCGAGCTTGTCTTTGTTTGCCGGTCAGCACCTCGGCGAGCACCGTCGCTTGCTCCCAGACGGGCGCGACGACGCCGTAGGTCTTGCCGTCGTGCTCGGCGCACTCGCCGAACGCGTAAACGCCCGGGACCTCCGTCGCGAGCGTGTCGTTCACGACGACACCCTTGTTGACCGGGAGCCCCGACGCCTTTGCGACCTCGACCCGCGGTCGCACGCCGCACGCCAACACGACCATGTCCGCCGGCAGTGTCGCTCCGTCGTCGAGGAAGACTCCGCTTACCCTCTCGTTGGCCTCGTCGCCGTACAGACCCTCGACCGTCTTGCCGGTGCGAACGAAGATCCCGTGGTGCGCGATCTGACGGGCAAGCATCTCACCCCCGAGCGCATCGAGCTGGGTGTTCATCAGGGTCGCCGCCACTTGGACGACCGTGACGTGCAGCCCGCGATCGGCGAGCACCTTTGCGGCCTCGAGGCCTAGCAGCCCGCCGCCGATCACGACCGCACCCTCTCTGGGGCGCGCGCGCTCGCGCATCCGAAGGCAATCCGCGATCGTTCGATAGACGAAGACCCCGGAACGCAGATCGCCGTCACTGCCAAACATGCCATCGATCGGCGGTGCGAGCGGCTGGCTGCCTGTTGCGAGGACCACGACGTCGTACCGCCGGCTTTGACCGTCCTCGGTCAAGACGCTCTTTCGCACGGTGTCCAGCCGCGTGACCTTCGCGGTGTGAATCAGTCGGATCCCGTGGCGGTCATACCACTCAGGGGTCTTGGTGACGATGCTATCCGGAGAGTCTCCTCCGAGGACGCGACTGAGTAGAATGCGGTTGTAGGCGCCGCCGCGCTCCTCGCCGAAGACCGTGATCTCGTACCGGCGCGTGCCTTCGCGGAGCACGAGCTCGTCGAGCAGACGGCAGGTGCCCATGCCGTTGCCGACGATCGCGAGCTTCTTCTTGATCATGCGATGGTTGCGTTCTGGTGCGCCGGTCCGGCCGCACGCGCCCGGACGGCGCAGACCTTGAATTCCGGCATCCCGCTGACCGGATCCAGTGCGGGAATCGTCAGCAGGTTGGCTGCCATCCGGCCGCCCCAGTGGAAGGGCGCGAAGAGTGTGTCCGCACGGATGTCGGTTGAAATTTGGGCCAAGAAGCACACGGCGCCCCGGCGGCTCTGCACGACGAGTCCCTCGCCTTCTGCCACCCCGAGCTTCCCGGCCAGCCGGGGATGAATTTGCACCCGCGGCTCGGGCCGCACGTCGACGAGCGCCTGGACGAGGCGCGTCTGCGCGCCCGAGTTGTAGTGCTCCTTGTAGCGGCCCGTCGTGAAGTAGAGCGGGTACTCGGTGTCGGGCACCTCTTCGGCGGGGCGATAGGGCACCGCGTGAAAGCGCGCGCGCCCGCCCGGATGAGCGAATGTGTCGGCAAAGAGACGAGGCGTGCCGGGGTGGCCGGCGCTCGGGCAAGGCCAGAATACGCCCTGCTCGAGGCGGATCTTCTCGTAGGTTATTCCGCTGTAGTCGGCGCGGCCGCCGGCCGTGGCCGCTCGCAGCTCGTCGAACACGTCCTGCGCGGACTCGAACTGAAAGCCCCGGCTCACGCCGAGCCGGTGCGCGAGCTCGCAAAGGATGGCGAGGTCCGTCTTGCAGCCGGGAGGCGGCGGTCGAACGCGCTGGCGGAGAATCACGCGCCCCTCCAGGTTCGTCATCGTGCCCTCTTCCTCCGCCCATTGCGCGACAGGCAAGATCACGTGAGCCGCCTCGGTCGTCTCGTTCTGGAACGAGTCGCATACGACAAGGAGCTCGAGGTCCCGGATCCTCCTCTCGACGTTGGAAGCGTGCGGTGAGGACACGACCACGTTGGACCCGAACACCAAGAGCCCGCGGATCCCACCCTGGGGCCCGCAGGAGTCGAGAAGCTCGTAGGCGCTCTTCCCCTTGCCGGGCAGCTCGTCGGGCTCGATGCCCCAGACGGCGGCGATCGCCCGGCGATCGTCCGGATCCTCGATGAGGCGATACCCGGGCAGCTGGTCGGCCTTCTGACCGTGCTCGCGACCACCCTGACCGTTGCCCTGGCCCGTTAGACAGCCGTATCCGCTGGCGGGCTTGCCGACCTTGCCGAGGGCGAGCATTAAGTTGATGAGGGCGAGAACCGTGTCGCTCCCCTTGGACTGCTGCTCGGGCCCTCGTCCCGAAAGAATCATGCTCGACTCGGACTCCGCGAGCAGACGGACGGCACGAACCTGCTGCTCAATCGGAACGCCCGTCAACCGCTCGATGCGCGCTGGATCGCTTGTGAGCACGCTGCGCCTGAGGTCGTCGAAGCCCTCGGTCCTTCGCGCGACGTAGTCCTCATCGATGAGCTTCTGCTCGATCGCCAGGTGGAGCAGTCCGTTGGCGAGCGCGAGATCCGTGCCCGGCGTGAGCTGCAGATGGAGGGACGCGATTCGCGCAGTGTCGGTGCGCCGCGGGTCCACGACGATGAGATGCCCGCCCGCGCTCTTTTGCTCGAAGATCCACTGCGTGATTGGGGGCATGGTCTCGGCGCAGTTCGAGCCCCACAGCATGAGCGTGCCGGTCTTGGCGATGTCCGAGACCGGAAACGGCAGGCCCCTGTCGATGCCGAAGGCGCGATTCTGACCGGCCGCGGCCGACGACATGCAATAACGGCCGTTGTAGTCGACGTTCGGCGACCGGAGGACGACGCGGACGAACTTGCCGAGCAAGTACGCCTTCTCATTCGTGAGTGCGCCGCTGCCGAAGGCACCGACGCTCGCGGGCCCGTAAGTCGCGCGAAGCGACCGGAGGCGCTCCGCGACGAAGTCGAGCGCGGTCTCCCACGTGACGGGAGCGAGCCGCCCGTCCTGCTCCCGGAGCATGGGGGTCCGGATCCGCGCGGGATGCTCGAGCAGAGCGGCGGAGGTGAGCCCTTTGATGCACATCTGGCCCCGGTTGACTGGAAAGGCCTCGTCGGCGGTCACCTCGATGTCGTGGCCCTTCCGGTCCCTGACCGTCATCTCCATGCCGCACTGGAACGCGCAATACGGGCAGTGCGTCTTGGTGGCCTCGGGAGTGACGGCGCGGAGACGCTGAAGGGGGTTCATGCGCGACCTACAGTCGGAACGCCACCCCGACGAGGGGGGGTAATGCCGATCGTTCGATGGACGACGAGGTTGACGGGCACTTCGCCGCGCGGCCGCGATGCGGGTCCGGCTCCCCCGCCTCGTCGGCAAGAAGGTGCGCGAGCCGCGCTCGCATCTCGCAGCAGTGGCTCTCCGCCGGTGATGCGGACGCGGCGCAGCCCCGCCTGAACGAGGCCCCGCACCATCGTTTTCCAGGCCTCTTCGCCGAGACGCGACTCGAGATATCCGTCGCTCCGTGAGGGGCGACAATACACGCATGCCAGGTCACACCGATCCGTGAGCGAGATCCGCACCGCTGCCGGCGGGATGCGCGCGGCCGCGGGCATCTCGACGACGGGCAGCCGGCGACCCGGCGTGAGAATCTCGGACGGCCGCAAGGCCTTCGCGGTGGGCCGTGACACGCTGGACGTCGTCACGGGCTGAGCTCTCCCAAGCTTCGTGAGCTGGGCGCCGGCGCATCGTGGCAAGTCGCTCGCGGCAGGTCCTCGACCGGCGGGAGCTCTACCAGGATGTCGTCTCCTTCGACGCGCACGGGGAACGTTGCTATCTCGAGATCTTCTCCGGACAGGCAGCGGCCAGTCGACAAGTCGAATGTCTTCTTGTGAAGCGGGCACGCGACCTTCGGCGCGCCCGCCTGGTCGCCGAGGATGCCCCGCGCCAGCACCATCTCCCTCTTGTGCGGACAGAGGTTCTGCGTCGCATACCACGTCCCCTTGGATGCGAAGTTGAAGATGGCGATCTGCGTGTCGCCGTAGCGCGCGGTGACCCCGCCATCGGTCGGCACGTCGCGCATCGACGCGAGCCTGACCCACTGCCGGCGCAGCAGTGGGAGGCGTCGCGTCTTCGCGTCGTGCGGCGGGTCGCGCCTCGGTCGACCATCCGGGCAGCGTTGCCCCCGCTTCTCGCCGACGCGGATCCCGTCGTCGTCGCGGTCGTCGTTGGCAAACTGCCGGAACAGAGCTCGCTTCTCGGGATCGCGGACTACGTCCGCCCATTCGCACTCGTACGTGCCCACGAGGTGCTGCATCTGTTTGTCGAAGTCGGCCCCGATCCCGAGCGAGTCGTTTACGACCACGTCTCGCAGGTGTGCGATCCCTCCCTCCATCTTTTCGAGCCATGAGGCGGTCCGTGTGAGTCGGTCGGCCGTCCGGATGTAGAACAGGATGAAGCGATCGAGGTAACGGACCGCCGTCTCCTCGTCGACGTCGGCCGCGAGGAGATCGGCGTGTCGCGGAGTCGCACCGCCGTTGCCGCACACGAACACGTTCCACCCCTTCTCGGTGGCGATGAGACCGAAGTCCTTGCTCTGTGCCTCGGCGCACTCGCGGACGCAGCCGCTGACGCCGCCCTTCAGCTTGTGAGGCGCGCGGATGCCCTTGTACCGGTTCTCGATGCGGATCGCGAAGGCCGTGGAGTCCTGCACGCCGTACCGACACCACGTCGTCCCGACGCAGCTCTTCACGGTGCGGAGCGCCTTGCCATAGGCATGCCCGCTCTCGAAGCCGGCGGCCCCCAGCTCCTCCCAAATGTCCGGGAGCTGCTCGACCCGGGCGCCGAAGAGGTCGACCCGCTGGCCGCCGGTGATCTTGGTGTAGAGCCCGTACCTCTTCGCCACACGGCCGAGCACGATGAGCTGGTCGGGCGTGATCTCGCCGGCAGGGACGCGGGGGACGACGGAGTACGTTCCGTTCCGCTGGATATTCGCCAGGAATCGATCGTTCGTGTCCTGGAGCGTCCTGTGCGGCTTCTTCAGGATCGGCTCGTTGTGGACGCTGGCCAGGATCGAGGCGACCGTGGGCTTGCAGACCTCGCAGCCGGCCCCCGCGCCATGCTCGGCGAGGAGCTGCGTGAACGTGCCGATTCGCTTGGCCAGCACGATCTCGAAGAGCTCCTGCCTTGTGAAGGCGAAATGCTCGCAGAGCCGTGGCTTCACGGCCCGCCCCGCGGCCTTCAGCTCGGCCTCCAGGAGATCCTGGACCACGGGGATACACCCCCCGCAGCCGGTTCCCGCGCGCGTGCACTCCTTGACCTGCGCGAGGGTCGTGAGTTCCCCCTCCCGGATCTTGAGGCGTACGGTCGCGGTCGCGACGTTGTTGCAAGAGCACACCTGGGCGTCGTCCGGGAGTTCGCCGGCCAGCCTGGGCCTCCCGTCGAGGCCGAGTTCTTCGAGGGTCTCGGAGAGCACTTTCCTCGACCGAGTCAGGTGAAACATGGCGGCATAGCCGGAGGCATCGCCCACGAGGATTCCCCCGAGCAGCTGGCGGGAGTCCGCTGCGAAGGCCAGCATCTTGTAGGTTCTCCGGACCTGGTCTTCGATTCGCAGGATACGGCTCTTCCCGCGATCTTGGATCTGGAACGGATCGCCGAACGTGGCCACCTCGACGCCAAGGAGCTTGAGCTTCGCGGACAGGTCCGAGCCGGCGAAGGTTGCGTCGCCGCCGGTCAGGTTGCGGGCGAGCACGTCGGCCATCTCGTATCCGGGGGCGACCAGGCCGTAGATGGTCTGCCCGTGGAGCGCGACCTCGCCGATGGCGAACACGTGCTCGTCGCTTGTGCCGAGGCGATCGTCGATCACCACGCCGCCGCGTGGTCCTACCTGGATTCCCGCCGCCTGGGCCAGCTCGTCGCGCGGGCGAATCCCGGCGGACAGGATGACGAGACCCGCCTCGATCGTCTCGCCGTTCGCGAACTCGACGCCGGTGACCTCGCCCTCCCCGAGCAGCCGGACCAGTTGCTTGTCGACGTGCACGTGGACGCCGAGGTCGCGGACCGCTCGCTCGAGGAACGAGGACGCGATCTCGTCGAGCTGTCGAGGCATGAGCCGCGCCGCGACCTCGACGACGTGGGTCTCCAGCCCAGCGTCGTGCACGGCCCGGGCGGCCTCGAGCCCGAGCAGGCCCCCGCCGATGACGACGGCTCGCCGGGCGATCGCCGCCCGGGCTGCGATCCCGTCCAGATCCTCGATCGTGCGGTAGACGAACACCCCCGCCTTGTCGATTCCCGGGACGCTCGGGACGAACGGCGACGAGCCCGTTGCGAGGACCAGCACGTCGTACGGGAGCGTGGAGCCGTCGCCGACGGTCACCTGGCGGCGAGTCCGATCGACCTGAGAAACACGCGTCCCGACCCGCAGCTCGACTCCGTGCTTGGCGTACCAGGCGCACGTGCCGAGGGCCAGCGCCTCCGGCGCACGGTGCGCGAAGTAGTCGGTCAGGTGGACGCGATCGTACGCGGGCCTCGGCTCTTCCCCGACGACGATGATGCGGTACCGCTGCGCGCGATCGTACTCGACCAGTTTCTCGCAGAAGCGGTGGCACACCATGCCGTTACCGGCGACCACGAGATCGAGTCGACTCACGACGGCTCCAGGTCCGGGCGGGGCGCAGTGGCCGCCCGCTCGAGGTGGCGCATGAGCGACACGATCATCGGGCCCATCTTCGGGTGTTCCGGCACCACGTGGACGTCGACTCCGTGGGTCTGCAGGACGGCGCAGCAGGTCGGCCCGACGGCAGCCACCACCATTCGTGCGTTGAGCGTGCGGACGAGGTCGTGGTCCAGCCCCATGGCGCGTGCGACCTGAAACAGGTGGCGGAACTGGATCTGGCAGGTGATCGCCAGGGCGTCGATCTGACCGCCCACGATGCTCACGACGAGCCGCTCGAGCGCAGACGTGTCCGCCGGTATCCGCCAGCGGTACAGCCACTGCTCGTGAACGATGGCTTGCCGGGCGGCCAGCGTCTCCGCCAGCGATTCGCTCCGCTCGCCGTAGTGGAAAAGGAGGACCCGGCGGCCCTTGAGTTCGATGCTCGCGAGTGCGTCGATCACCTCGGCGGAAGTGAAGGACTCAAGGGCAGTAAGAGTTGGCGTCACCCCAAAGCCCCGCAGCGCGGCGGTCGGCTTGGGCCCGCGAGCCACGGTCGTCACGCTTCGCAAGGCGGCAACGAGCTCTGGCCGCCGCCCGATCCGCTCCGCGAGCTCGAACAGGAGGGACACGGTGACGCCCGTCATGAACACCACCACGTCGTAGGACCCGCCCGCGAGGGATGTGACGAGCGTCGAGGCCGTGTCGGCGTCGACTTCGGGGGCATCCTCGAGGGCCGGCACGCACACGGCATCGCCGCCGTGCTTCTCGACAAGCCGCGCCAGTTCATGGCTCATCCGCGCCTCGAGCAGCGCCACCTTCGGTGGGGTCACAATCGCGCAATCAGCCCGGCGGCGAGAGTCGGCCATCTCGCGAGTCCTTGAGCAAATCTGGAACCAGCGGTTGCCCGCCTGCGAATACAAGCCACGCCGGTGACTCAGAAACGATGGCGACACGTAAGAGCAACCGAGCGTTGCCTCGAAATCGCAGGACCCACGAGTCCAGCCCGACGAAATTGTCGCCTGCGATCGAACTCGAGCAGAGATCGAACTCGAGCAGAGAACGATCATCGCCAGGAAACACTGCGGACGCGCCCCGCCGGCTAACCTGAAGGGGTTCATGGGTTTGGCACGCCTTCAATCCCGTGAGGGACCGTCGTCAGGGGTAACCGAGACAGGCAGCATGACCGCTTCTCTTCCGGAGGAGCTCGTGGCGCTGGCGCATGTCGGCGAGGAGCTGGCGGCCGGGGCGACCCTGGCCGAAGGCTTCGAGCGAGCGATGACCATGCTCGACAAGCGGCTCGGGGCGAAGCGCTCGGCCCTCTTTCTAGCCGAGGCCCGCCACCTCGCCGTCGAAGTTGCGTATGGAATGCCCAGCGAAGCTCTGCGACCGCGTTATGGCCTCGGGGTCGCCGGTCGGGTCGCCAAGAGCGGGTTTCCAATCGTGGTCCCCTCGGTGCTGCGCGAGCCGATGGCCCTCGCAGATCTCGCCGAGCCGGCCGCGTGGCGTGGTCACGCGCTGAGCCTCGTGGCCGTCCCCGTCTCGATCAGCGGGAGGTGCGTCGGGGCCCTCTCCGTGTACTTCGAGGCGCGTGGCGCTCCTAGTTTCGGGACGCGATTGAGCGTGGTCCAGGTGGTCGCATCGGCCCTTGCGCAGGGCCTGCGCTCCCATCATGCCTCCGCGCCGCCGGCACGCGTCGAGCCGCGGGAGCTGGCCCCCTTCGAGTACGCGAACATGATCGGCACCAGCGCGCCGATGCGGCAGGTCTACGAGGAGATCGGTCAGGTCGCCCGGACGTCCGCGACCGCGCTCATCCTCGGCGAGTCCGGGACCGGGAAGGAGCTCGTCGCCCAGGCCATTCACGCGAACTCCACGCGCCGCGACAAGCCCTTCATCGCGATCAACAGCGCGGCTTTTCCGGAGACGCTCTTCGAATCGGAGCTCTTCGGACACGAGCGCGGGGCCTTCACAGGCGCCGTCGGACGCAAGAAGGGGCGGCTCGATCGGGCGCAAGGCGGAACGCTGTTCCTCGACGAGATCGGCGACCTGCCGCTCGCGACCCAGGTCAAGCTCCTGCGGGTCCTCCAGTCGCGCGAATACGAACGACTGGGCGGCACCGAAACCCTAAAAGCCGACGTCCGATTCATTGCGGCCACGAACAACGACCTGGCCGCGGCCGTCGCCGTCGGGAGGTTCCGCGAAGACCTCTACTACCGGCTGAACGTCTTCACGATCACGGTGCCGCGGCTGCGCGAGCGCGCCGGGGACATACCGGCGCTCGCCCAGTATTTCCTCGAGAAGTTCACTCGCGAGCACCGGCGCGACGTCCGCCGCATCTCGAGCGGAGCGCTCGACTTGCTAGCGGGCCACCCCTGGCCGGGCAACGTGAGGGAGCTGGAGAACGCGATCGAGCGAGCCGTAGTCTCTTGCGGCGAACCGGTCGTGGCCGAGTCTCACCTGCCCGAGGCCATCCGCGGGAGCGCACCCCGCGTCTCCACCGAGCGACCGACGCTCGCGCAGGCCGTGGCGGATCTCGAGCGCCGGATGATCGACGAGGCCCTCCGAGAGTGTGGCGGCAACCTCGCCCGGGCGTCTCGCCGCCTCGGCACGACCGAGCGAATCCTTCGCTACAAGAGCGACAAGTACCGCTCGCCCCCTCGCTAGTTCCCGCGGACGCTCACGTTGGGTCGTAGAGCTTGAGCGCCAAGTTGGCCCGGTGCCGGATGTCACGCGCCGTCAGGTCCGACTCGTCGGCGTCCTCGGTCACCGGTCGAAGCTCGAAGGAAAGCGAGTAAGCGCTGCGTTCCGGGGCTTCTTGGGCGGCTGAAGGCCGGCTTGAGGGGAGACAGGTGAGAACCAGTACGGGCGCGGTTGCGCGCCGGACGTTTCGAATCATTTTGGCAGTAGCCTCCGTCGAAGTTGGAAGCTGCGGCGCATGAGCAATTCGGACGCCAGTGTGATTTTTCGGCGGCGAGACCCGCAGAGTCTCCTCGTCCCGGAGCCTTGAAACAGCGGCGACATCTCAAGGCAACCGTCCGCTGCGCCGGAATCGTTGGACACGGCCTTCGACAAGGCGACGAAATTGTCGCAACCGTCCGCACCGGGTCTCCGCGCCGCAAACATGTCTTCACCAAGGTCCGATGCGAACTGCGATACCAAGCCGAAACAACATTTCTGAAGCGTCGACCGCAGTGGACCCCCGGCCGCGTTCCTGACGCACTTCTTGCAACCACCGGCGCCGAGGAGAGACCGACATGGCGCAGCGGACCGGATCGCGATGGATAGAGCGCTGGGAGCCGGAGGACGCGCGGTTCTGGGCGGGAGGGGGCCGCGCGATCGCGCGGCGCAACCTCATCTGGTCGATCGTCGCCGAGAACATCGGCTTCTCGATCTGGCTCCTGTGGAGCGTGGTGGCGATGAAGCTGCCGAAGGTTGGCTTCCACTACACGACCGACCAGCTTTTCCAGCTCGTGGCGCTGCCGGGGCTCGTCGGCTGCCTGATGCGCTTCCTCTACGCGTTCGCCGTTCCGCGATTCGGTGGCCGAAACTGGACGATGGTCAGCGCGGCGCTCCTTGTCGTGCCCGCGCTCTCCCTGAGCGTCTTCGTTTCCCGCCCCGACACGCCCTACTGGCTGATGGCCCTCGTCGTGTCGACAGCGGGGCTTGGCGGCGGGAACTTCGCTTCCAGCATGGCGAACATCTCGTTCTTCTACCCGGACCGCGAGAAGGGCTTTGCGCTTGGCCTCAACGCCGCAGGGGGCAACGTCGGCGTCAGCACCGTGCAGCTCCTGGTGCCGATCGTCATCGGCTGGAGCTGGGTGAGCCTGGGTGTGCTGCGGCCGGGCGACGGAATCTACCTCGCCAACGCGGGGCTGATGTGGCTCCCGTTCATAGCCCTGGCCGTATACGGGGCGGCGCGACACATGGACAACCTGTCGACCGCTCGCTCGAACCTGCGCGAGCAGCTTGCCATCGTCAGGAACAAGCACACGTGGATCATGGCGTGGCTGTACATCGGCACCTTCGGCTCGTTCATCGGATACTCGGCGGCGTTCCCGCTCCTCTTGAAGACCCAGTTCCCGGAGCACGCTGGGAACCTCGCTTTCCTCGGACCTCTCGTCGGCTCGTTGACGCGCCCCCTCGGCGGGCGGCTCGCCGACGCATGGGGCGGCACGCGGGTGACCCTCTGGAACTTCGTGGCGATGGGGCTGGCCACACTCGCCGTAATTCACTTCGTGGACTCCCACCAGTTCCTGGGCTTCTTGCTGATGTTCTTGGTCCTGTTCGTGACGACCGGAGCAGGGAACGGGTCGACCTACCGGATGATCCCCGCGATCTTCCGCAACGCGAAGCTGGCGGAGGCCGAAGGCGGCGGACCCGAGGTGCGCGAGGTGGCACTAAAGTCGGCGCGCACCGAGAGCGCGGCGGTCATTGGCTTCGTCTCGGCGGTCGGCGCCTGCGGCGGGTATCTCGTTCCGCGCGGGTTCGCCGCCTCGATCGCGCGGACCGGGTCGACGCATGGCGCGCTGGTCGCCTTCCTTGCCTTCTATGCCACGTGCCTCGTGCTCACGTGGCGGTTCTATGCGCGGCCCAAGCCTGAGACCTACCGCGTCGCGAGCCTCGACGCGCGCGTCTAATAGTTTAGTTCCCCACCGACGTGGCCGTCGACCTGCTGCGTACGAAACGTCGTATCCTGCGCATGCAGCGGCGGCACCGAGGTCGGTCTCTTCTTGGTGCCTGTGAGTCCGAAGTTTAGTCTACTGGAAGAAGGACGGCTCCCTGTCCGTGTTTCGCACAGACGACGACGGGGTGGCGTACTGCCTCTCGTCGGGTGGCGGAGTCGATGCCGACGCTAGCGGCTAGTTGGGACGCCTCTGGAATCACCGCGCGCAGCTGCTCGAGCGTCGTGATCGCGTAGTCCGTGCTCATCGTCGATGCGTGCTCCTGCACCGAGCTTAGCGCGGCTCGTGACGCAGTCCGGGGGTCGAATTCACTGCGGCGAAATACTAAGCTGTCGTCATGAAGACGAGAGCCCTGGGATCGAGCGAGCTCCGGGTGGGCGAGGTCGGCCTCGGGAGCATGTACCTCTCGATCCGCGATCGACCGAGCGAGAACGACGCGGTGCGGACCCTCCACGCGGCGTTCGACGCCGGCGTCACGTTCGTCGACACCGCGGACGTCTACTGCCTCGATCAGCGCGACATCGGGCACAGCGAGCGGCTCATCGCGCGCGCCCTGAGGGAGCGGAAGGGCGCGCCGGTGATCATCGGCACCAAGGGCGGGCTCGAGCGTCCGGGCGGCGCGTGGACTCGCAACGGGCGCCCCGCGCACCTGCGCCTCGCCTGCGAGTCGAGCCTGGCCGCGCTGGGGGTGAGCCGCATCGACCTCTACCAGCTCCACGCCGTCGACCCGGCGGTCCCGATCGCCGACAGCGTCGGCGAGCTCGCGCGACTCCGCGCGGAAGGGAAGATTGCCCACGTGGGCCTCTCGAACGTGAGCGTCGCCGAGATCGAACAGGCCCGCGCCCTGGTTCCCATCGTGAGTGTCCAGAATCGCTGGAACCCGTCCCACAGGGCACCCGAGCGAGACGGCGTCCTCGCATATTGCACGACGAATGCGATCGCGTTCCTCCCCTACTCGCCCTTTGGCGGCGCGCACGGCGCCAAGGGGCTCGCCGGCACCGGGCACCTCGGCGCGGTCGCGAAGCGGCTCGGCATGTCCCCGCATCGCCTCGTGCTCGCATGGATGCTCGCGAAGAGTCCCGCTGTCATCGCGATTCCTGGCGCACGGCGCGTCGAGAGCATCACCGACAGCGCGAAGGCCTCGGACGTGGAGCTCTCGGGAGGTGGCGTCGCGGAGATCGAAGGGGCGTTCCCGGCGTGACTTCCGGCCTCGCGACCGTCACGCGCCTCGAGCAGCCCACGGTCTGATCGCCTATCGTCGCGCTCACGTCGCGCTCATGCGGATCGGCGCGGGGGGCGTGGGCAGGAGCGCGCGGCGCGGGCCCTAAATCAGGGTGCATCAGCGTGCCTGATCTTCGATCACGCTCGCTGATTTGTCGCCCAGGTTTGAGCGCGCCTCTACTGCGCCACCGAGCTCCGGAGCAGGCTCACGTCGAGTTGCGACGGCGGGACCTTGACCGCCCGGTACGACGCGGTGTTGGGGGTGAACGCGATGTCCAGCACGTCGTCGCCGGCCGCGTTGACCTCGGTGACGACCCGCGCATCGGCCGTGTTGTAGCCCCACCCGATGACGGTCTCGCCATCGGCGTAGCGGCGGCAGCTCCCTTCGGCCGCGCTGGCCGCGATCCCGAGGAACTGCCAGACCACACTGGCGACGTCCTCGTCGTGGTCGAGCGCGTATTCCACACCGCGCGCGACGCCCGCGCCCGCCCCGTGGTCGTCGAAGAGGCTGATGTCGCCGTTCGGCAAGAAGCGGGCGTCGTGCTGCAAGCTGAACGAGGTCTCGGGATCGCCGACGATCCGGACGTAGCTCGCCCCATCCTTGCTGTATGCGCTTCCGCCGAGCTTCCAGACGACGTCGCCGCTCGTGCGGTCGATGTAGAAGACCGCGTTCGTGTGGCGGGCCGAGAGGAGCAGGTTACCGCTCGAGTCCACGTCGATCGCGTTGCAGTGGTACACGTCGACGACCGACTGGCCCAGGATGGTGTTGGTGTCCGGCTCGATGGACTCGAGCACGGGATCGATGTGGTCGAGCGCGCGCCACGACCACACGAGACGCCCGGTCGGGTCCACCTCCTGGATCTCGCAATCTGGAATGGTCTCGCCAGCGCCGAAGTCTTGAAGTCCCGTGAGATCGACGCCGCTCTGGAACGGATACGTCAAGAGCAGGTAGTCGCCGTTCGGCAGCAAGCGCAGCTCGTGGTCGTCGGTCGACGAGCCGACGGCCGTTACGACCGCGACGGCTCCCCCGGCCAGGCCATGGATCGCGAACTCGGTCGAGCCGTACCCGAACGGCGTCGTCCCGTCCGGCATGAACGAGATCGTGTTGGGCGTGAGCGCATCGACGTCGATGACGGACGTTCCGCGGGTGTACCAGACCGGCGTACCGTTCGTGTCGAGCGCCACCGCGTAGACGCCGCTGTTCAGCAGGTACCAGCCGGGGGTCGGTGCGCCGGCGTCTGGATAGGGGGTCACCGTGATGGTCGGAAAGTCGTGGGGCAGGCACCGGATCCAGTACTGATCCATCACGACGACGGCCTGGTCTTCGACCACATCGAGAGCGACCGTGCTGGACCCGCTCGCGGTCCCCACGGTCAGCGTGATCGCGTTCGTCCCCGGAGAGCACCGCACGTAGTAGTCGTCGATCGTCGACGAGAAGGCCGGCGTCAGCGGCTCGGGGGTCACGACGATGGAGGTGACCGCACCTCCCGCGTCCAGCACGATGTTGGCGGGCCGAGGCCCGGCGTCCGGAGAGGAGCCGCCCTCGGCGGTTGCCGCGTCGCCCGTTCCGGCATCGCTCCCGGCCTCGTCGCCGAGGTTCGAGGCGCCCGCATCGTCCGGGGGCGCCGGACGCGCGCCCGCGTCGCCGGCGCTCCCGCCGGTCCCGGGTCCCGCGGGATCGGATGCCCCGCTGCACGCCATCCCGAGCACGATCGACAGCAAAGCAAGCAAGGCAAGGAGGACGCGCCAAATCGCTGGAATCATGGGCTCTGAAACCATGGTTGAGCCGGGAGGTCGCGGCGGATCTGGCCATACCGACGAGGGGTGAACATTTGCGGACGAAGCAGCCCGCCGCTGGGCGGACGCGTCGCCGAACGTGACGCTCGTCGCTGCCGTCGACCCGTCGTCATCCCCGCGATGTCGATTTCATCCCCTCTCGATCGTCGCAGGGTTAGATAGGAGCGCGGTGCCATGCCCCAGTTCATGGTGATGACCCTGGAGAACGAGACCGCCGAGCGGGAACTCGCCCCGTCGGAGACGCAGGCGCTCGTGGAAGGCCACCCCGCCTACGAGCGGAAGCTGCGCGCGGTCTCGGCCTACCTCGACGGCGAGCGATTGCGTCCGTCGTCCGAAGGCAGGCGCGTCAGCAGCCGCAACGGACAGCCTCGCGTCGATGCCGGACCCTTCGGGGAAAGGGCCCTGAGCGGCTACTATGTCCTCGAGGCCGAGGGACTGGACGCCGCGGTCAAGCTCGCAGAAGAGTGCCCGAGGTCGCCGGGCGCCGAGCTCGACGTGCGACCGCTCATGAAGGGCACGCTCGAGCCCGACAAGACGAGCCACCGGGGCCGCGTGTTTGCGTTCGCGGTCCTCGGCAGCGCTCCCAGCGAGCAGGGCTGGATCGACGTCATGGACCGGATCGACGAGAGCACGCGCGCCTGCTTCCCCGCCGATCGTTTCCTGGGCGGAGTGCGCCTTCGAGAGCCCGGACGTGGGCGTCGCGTGGCCTCGGCCGGCGGTCGTCGGGCGGTCTTCGACGGCCCGTTCCCGGAGAGCAAGGAGGTCATCGGCGGTCTCTTCTTCATGCGGATGGCGAGCACGGACGAGGCGGTCGACTGGGCGGCCCGGAGCGAGTTCGTCAAGCACGGCGCCGTGGAGATCCGGGAGTTGTGGAGGAGCTGAGCCAGGCGCTCGACGAGGTCTTCAGGCGCGAGAAGGGTCGCGTTGTCGGCGCGCTGGTGCGCATGCTCGGCAGCATCGATGCCGCCGAGGAGGCGTTTCAGGAGGCTGTGCTGGCGGCGCTCCCCGGCTGGCGCGCCCGGCGGCGTGCCGGCCAATCCGGCAGCCTGGCTGACGACCGCGGCGAAGAACTACGCCCGCGACGCCGCGCGCCACAAGCGCATCGTCGACAGGAAGGCGCCGTTGCTCGTGGAGACGGACATGATCAATCCTGAAGCGTATAGGTAGCCGTAGGCCCCCTCGCGCATCAAGCGGCAGGCCCGAGCCAGGTCCGAAACGCTACGACCGAAGTGGTACAACCGCGGACTACATTGAGCGCGACATGGATGGCCGTCCGGGGAGACGACCCGCTCAAGATCAAGCAGCGGTGCGGGCACTCCACGGTGACCATGACGGAGCTCTACATCCGCGAGGCCGAGTCCGTCCGCGAGGGCTTCGGGGACGTCTTCCCGCCTCGCGTCCCATCGGCTGCTGCACGGCTACCCTTCCAAACTTCGTACCGATCTCCACGCTGTCGGCCCCCTCGACCTTGTACGCGACTCCGCCAACCACGTAGTGGAGTCCCACCGGCCAGCGCGCCGCCTGGTGCGCGAAGAAGACCGTCATCATGGACGCTCCCAGGCGAAGCATGCCGACCCAGAGGGCGACCTCCACCGCGGTGGCCGTCTGAAGCCCCGGCTTATCGACGATGGCAAGCATCGCTTGCACGTCACGTTGGACATCTGCATGGGCCTCGGAGATAGTGCTCATCGGGCTTTCTCGTGGTTGGTATTGCAGCTTGAACAACCGCATTATCCACCACGACGAAAGCCCAGTCCATCCATTCAGGTAGTCGAATCAGCCGAAATCACACGCGGATACCGCTGCAAAGTGGTGTCTGCACCCATGTGTGATCGCCGGCGGTCTGCTGGATGCGATTGTTCTTCGGTGTGTTGATTCCCATGGCGTGCCTCTTTCGGTGTTCTTCTCGGATCGGGGAAAACGCCCGTCACATCATCGTTACTCGAGCGACGCCCAGAGAGACGACGAGCCATCACTCAGAGCGACGACCGTTCATCACGCAGGTGGGGTCATCGATCAGGGGGGATCCCTGGCACCTTACCCGGTGATCGACACACCGATCACCCCGTATGGGGTCATCGATCAGGGGGCATCCCTGGCCTCTCACCCGGTGATCGACACTCCGATCGCCCGGGATGGGCGCGGGGTCATCTGATGATCCCTTCCTGCATCGGCGTGAGCGACCGGGGAGCGCCCTGCCGCAACTCCTTGCGCGGTCGCCGGATCGGACGCACCTTTCAGCCGTGACCAGTCGACGACCCCTCCCCGATCCCGGCCTCTCCGCGGTGCTGTCGTTCGTCGTGCCGGGCCTGGGTCAGTTCTATAACGGCAGGTTCTGGCGCGGCATTTTCTGGCTCACCGTGACGCCGGGCCTGTGGATCGGCTCCGGAGGAACCCTCGGCTGGATCTGCCACATCGTCGCCGCATACACCGCGTATTCGTACGCGCGCGGCGCCCACGCCCTCGACTGACCCGAGGGACGCACGAGAGCGAGATTGGCCGCGGAGCCGCAGAGGGCGCCGAGGAGAGGCCGAGGAGAGAGTGGGCCGAAGGCTTTGGCTTGCTGACGCGGTTGGCTCGCGTCGACGGTCCACCAGGACCGATCCCATCAAATCCTCTGCGCCCTCCGCGGCTCTGCGGCCAATCTCGCTCCCGCGGGCGCCTCGCCGTCGTCGACCACCCCGACGCTCTCCACGCGCCGGGCGACGACCTCGCCCACGATGAGGAGCGCCGGCGCTTCGATGCGCCCGGCGCGAACGCGCTTGGCGATGTCGGCGATCGTTCCGATGACGAGCTTCGAGTCCGGGAGGGTGGCGCGCGAGACGACGGCGGCCGGCGTCGACGGGGACCGACCCGATGACACCAGCGCGGCGCACGTCTCTTCGATGCGCGCGAGGCCCATGTAGAACACGAGCGTCCCCTCGGGAGGAACGGTGGCCGCGACGTCAGGCTCACCTTGCGATGCGTGCGCCGTCACGAACGTCACGCTCGCGGCGCACTCGCGGTGGGTGAGCGGAATCGCCGCGGCCGCGGCCGCGCCGAGCGCCGCGGAGATCCCGGGGACGACTTCGAACGGCACGCGGGCCGCGGCCAGCTCTTCGGCCTCTTCGCCGCCGCGGCCGAAGACGAAGGGGTCGCCGCCCTTCACGCGCACGACGTCGTGGCCTTCGACCGCGCGCTGCACGATGAGCGGATGGATCCGGGCCTCGTGATGGCGGCACCCGCTGGCTCGCCGGCCGACGGGGATGCGCTCGGCGTCGGCGGGCGCCAGTGACAGGATCGCCGGGGGGACGAGCTCGTCGTACGCGACGACGCGAGCGCTCGCGAGCAGGCGATGCGCACGAACCGTGAGGAGCTCGGGGTCGCCGGGACCGGCGCCGACCAGCCAGACTTTTCCGCGCCGGATCGGCCGCGCGCCATCGACCAGACTGCTCATACTTCCTCGACGCCCCAGCGACGCGCGATCACGCGATCGATCCGGGAGAATAGCAGGACCTCGCTGGCGCGCCCGAGCGCGATGATGACCACGACGACGGCGAGCACGAGAGACGTGTCGCCCAGGTCGCGGCCGGTCTCGAGCAGCTGGCCGAGCCCCCCGGACACAAACAGCAGCTCACCGGCCATGAGCGAGCGAAGCGCGAACGTCCAGCCGATCTTCGCCCCGCCGAGGATGCCGGGGAGCGCGGCCGGAAGCGTGACCGTGAGCATCAACCGGGGGCCTCGCGCGCCCATCGTTCGCGCGGCCCGCTCGATCGACGGCGCGACGTGCCGCACCGAGTTCTCGGTCGCGACCGCGATCGGCAGCGCTGCCCCGAGCACGACCACAAGCTGGATGGCGAGCTCGCTCAGGCCGAACCACAAGATGGCCAGCGGCAGCCAGCAGATCGACGGGACCGAGCTCAGGCCGAGCACGATCGGCCCGATCGATTGCTTCACCGCCCGCGAACGGGCGAGCCCGATCCCGAGCGGAATGCCGGTGATCAGCGCGACCGCATACCCCACCATGAGCCGAGCGACGCTCGTCGCGAACGCGCGCGTGAGCGTCCCGTCCCTGATCCCGGCGGCGATCGACCGCGCTACCTCGAGGGGACCCGGGGCGAGAGGGGTGCGGGCGAGCTCAGATGCCGCGGCCCAGCTGGCGACGAGGATCGCCAGGACCGTGAGCCCCCGGAGCCACCCACGCATCGTCCGCCTCCTCACGCGCGACTTTCTCGACCTCACTCGCGATGCGGCGCGCGACGCCGTTCGCCAGAGCGGACACGCGCGCGTCGTTCGCGGCGCGCGGTCGGGGCAGATCGACTCTCTCCTCGTGCAAGACGCGCCCGGGGCGCGTTCCCATCAGGACGACGCGGTCGGCGAGGCGCACGGCTTCACGGACGTTGTGCGTCACGAAGATGATCGTCTTGCGCGTCGCGCTCCAGATGCGCTCGACCTCGCCTTGCAAGATCTCGCGGGTCTGCGCGTCGAGCGCCGCGAACGGCTCGTCCATGAGCAGGACGGCGGGGTCGGTAGCGAGCGCGCGCGCAATGGCTCCGCGCTGACGCATGCCCCCCGAGAGCTCGTGCGGGAACCGGCCCGCGAAGCGCCAGAGATGCACCTGGCGCAGGAGCTCTTCGCTCCGCGCCGCGCGCGCCGCGGCCGCGTGGCCCTGGAGCTTGAGCGGGAACTCGACGTTGTCGCGGAGCGACAGCCAGGGGAAGAGCGCCGCGTCCTGAAAGACGATCGCGCGGTCGAGACCGGGGCCGGCGACGTCGACCTCGGCGGTGCGAACGCGCCCGACGGTCGGCTTCGACAGGCCCGCGATGAGGTTCAGGATCGTCGACTTGCCGCTGCCCGACGGGCCGAGCAAGCAGACGAACTCGCCCGCCACGACCCGGAGCGAGACGCTCCTCAGGATCTCGACGGTGCCCGCCTCGTTGGGGACGCTCAGCGAGACGTCTTCGAGGTCGAGGCTCGCCCCGGCGCGCTGGGCCGGCGCCGCGGCCGGCGTGGCCACGCCTGCCGCGTCCGGCGCGGCCAGGCGCGAACCCGCTGACCCCTTCGCGAACGCGAACACCCGGCCGTTATATTGGACGACGCGTCTCGCGTCAACGCTCGCAAGACAATGACGAGGCCGGTCGCCTCAGCGCTCGTAAACGATGACGTTGTGGTACCGCGCCTCGGAGCCGGCGGGGTTCTCGTACACGTGCGGCTTGTCGGCCGCGAAGGCGATCGAGTCGCCGGCGCCGAGCTCGAACGCCTCGTCGTCGATGTGCATCTTGAGCTGCCCGCTCAGCACCACGACCATCTCGTGGGTGCCGGGCGCGTGCGGGTCGGACGCGTGGGCCGAGCGCGACGAGAGCCGCAGCTCGTAGAGCTCGACGAGCGGCGACGCGCCGGCGGGGGTGAGCGGACGACTCTCGAGCTTGCCGTCGGACGAGCGCAGCACCTGCGAGTCGTTGCGCCTCAAGACCACGACGCCCGAGCGCGGGGCGCCGATGAGCTCAGCAAAAGGAATTCCGAGGCCCACCGCGATCTTCCAGAGGACGCCGACCGTGGGGTTGCTCTTGCTCGTCTCGATCTGCGAGAGAGCCGCGCGACTCACCCCCGACGAGCGGGCCAGGTCGTCGAGCGACAGGCCTCGGGCCTTGCGCCGCTGCCTCAGGTTCTCGGCGACGCGGCGCCCGAGCTCGGCCGCGCCGACGTCGTCGCCGGGGCCCGCAAGGGGGCGATTCGACTTGCGCGCGTCCACGATGTCCTCCACTATAACGAAATCGTTCGCTGGTATACTGAAATATCGGTAGCCCTGCCCTCTTTCGTCGGCGGCGTCCCCGAGGGCGCAGCGTAGCTCAAACGTCGGCGGCCTCGAGTCGCCGGCGGCCACCCGGCAGAAGCGTCTGGCATGGCCTGCACTTGGCAGATCCCCGCGGGTCGGCTACCCACGGCCTACCCACGGCCGAACCACCGCGCCTACCGACCGCTACCGACGCGGGTGGCGTGCCGGGGGGAGCCGGTCGCCGCGATCGACTATAGAGTGAGCGTCGTTCCTTCAACGTTCGAGGCGGGTCATGACCAGGCAAGTATTTCTGCCCAAGTTCTCCGACAAGCGGGACATCGCCGAGTTCGTCGAGAAGCTCGAGGCATTCGAGCGCGGCGAGCTGAGCGCCGATCAGTTTCGATCGTTCCGCCTGCTCCGCGGGGTCTACGGGCAGCGCCAGTCCGACGTGCAGATGCTGCGGGTGAAGATCCCCTTCGGCCGGCTCGGTCCCGATCAGCTCCACGCCGTGGCCGATGTCGCCGACAAGTACTCGCGGGGCTACGGCCACGTGACGACGCGGCAGAACATCCAGCTCCACTTCGTGAAGCTCGCCAACGCCGAGGCGTCGCTCCTTCGCATGGACGAGGCCGGCCTCACGACCCGCGAGGCCTGCGGCAACTCGGTCCGTACGGTGACGGCGTGCGAGCTGGCCGAGGTGTGCTCCGGCGCCGCGTTCGACGTGACCCCGTATGCGGACGCGATCACGCGTCACTTCCTCCGTCACCCGCTGTCGAGCAGCCTGCCGCGCAAGTTCAAGATCGCCTTGAGCGGCTGCGGGACCGACTGCGCGTTCGGCGCCATTCACGACATCGGCTTCATCGCACAGGTGCGCGACGGCCAGCGTGGCTTCAAGGTCTACGCCGCGGGCGGCCTGTCGACGACGCCGCAGGCGGCGATCACGCTGCACGAGTTCGTGCCGGCGGCCGAGATGGGCCGCGTCGGCGAGGCGCTCGTCCGCCTCTTCCACGCGCTCGGCAACCGCGACAACAAGGCGCGCGCACGCATGAAGTACGTGCTCCGCAAGCTCGGCGAAGAGAAGTTCCGCGCCAAGTACGCCGAGTTCCGCGCCGCGGTCGACGCCGAGGCCATGGCCGAGCTCACGCTCCCCGAGCCGCCGCAGAACGTGCCGGCCGGCGCCCTCGACGAGGTGAAGGGCGAGACGCCCCCCGGCTACCTCGCGTGGCGCGCGACCAACGTCCTCGATCAGAAGCAAGACGGCTACGCGGCCGCTTACATTCGCCTGTTCCTCGGCGACATCACCAGCGCCCAGATGCGCGCGCTTGCGGCGCTGCTCTCCCGCTTCGGCGACGGGACCATCCGCCTGACCGTCGACCAGAACATCCTCGTTCCCTGGGTCGACAAGAAGTCGCTCCCGTCGCTCTACGCGGCGCTCCGCGAGATCGGCCTCGGCCTCGCCGACGTGCACAAGGCCGGCGACGTGACGTCGTGCCCCGGCGCCGAGTCCTGCAATCTCGCCGTCACCTCGTCGCGCAACGTCGCGCGCGCGATCTCCGAGCGCCTCGAGGCCTCTGACGTGTCGGGCGCCAAGGCCCTCGAGGCGACGACCATCAAGATCAGCGGCTGCCCGAACTCGTGCGGCCAGCACCACATCGCCGACATCGGCTGGCACGGGGCGGCCAAGACGGTGAACGGCACGACCTACCCCATGTACCAGCTGCACCTCGGCGGCGGCGTCGACGAGAGCGGCGCGCGCTTCGGGCGTCAGGTCGTCAAGGTCGTCGCCAAGCGCGTCCCCGAGGCGGTCGCGCTCCTCGTGAAGCTCTTCGAGAGCGACAAGACGGCCGACGAGACCCCCGCCGTGTTCTTCAAGCGCGTCGACCCCAAGCGGGTCGTCGCGGCGCTCGGCGAGGTGGCCACGGCCGCCCCGGCCGGCGACGAGCAGGTCGACATCGGCGAGGACGCGGGGTTCCACGTCGCGATTGGCGCCGGAGAGTGCGCCGCCTGAGTCGAGCCCCGATGGCGTCAATCTCGCGTCGCGACCTGCTGGCCGGCCTGGGCGCGACCACCCTCGCCGCGGGGTGCCGCTCGCACGACGACGGCGTCGTCCGCATCGGCTTCATGACGAACCTGACCCACGCGCCGGCGATCGTCGGGCTGGCCTCGGGACGGATCGAGCGCGCACTCGGCATACGCGTCGAGCCGCGGAGCTTCCGCGCCGGCCCGCGGGTCATCGAGGCGCTCGTCGGCGACGCCATCGACGTGGGCGTCAGCGGTCCGGCCCCCGTGGTGTACACCCACGCGCGGCACGGCGCGGGTACGCTGCGGGTGCTCTCGGGGTGCTGCTCCGGCGGCGCCTCCTTCGTCGTCGGGCCGCGCGCGAACATCGCGGGCCCCGCCGACCTTCGCGGCAAGACGCTCGCGACGGTGCAGATCGGCACGACGCAGGACATCGCGCTCCGCAAGTACCTGAAGACGCACGGCTACGAGCCGGCGGAGCGGGGCGGCGACGTGACCGTGCACGCGCTCGATGCGGCGACCATTCTCACCGAGATGAAGCGCGGCGCGCTCGACGGCGCGTGGCTGCCGGAGCCGTGGGCGACGCGCGTCGTGCAAGACGCGAAGGCCGTGCGCCTCATCGACGAGCGCGACCTCTGGCCGAATCGCGCGTTCCCGACCGCCATCGTCGTCGCCCGCGGCCCGTTCGTCCGCCGTGCGCCGGCGTTGGCCGCGCGCGTCGAGGCCGCGTTCGCCGACGAGGTCGCGCGCGCCGCGCAGCAGCCCGAAGAGACCCGCGAACTCGCGCGCGTCGAGCTCGGGCGCCTGCTCGGCAAGGCCCTCCCCCGCCCGCTCATCGCCGAGGCGTCGAAGTGGGTCGACTTCACGCGCGATCCCCTGCCCGACGCGCTCGAGACCTTCGCCCACGACGCGTACACGCTCGGCCTCGCCCCCGAGACCTCGGTAAAGACACTCTTCGGGTAACTTTCGCCGTTGCCTGTACGGGCACGTCCTCGGGTCAACGCCGGACGCGCTTGGCGGCGATGCGCTGGCGGAGCTCGTCGCGGGTCACGCCCAGGCGCTCGGCGGTCTTGTGCGCGAGCGATGTCCGGGCGACGCCAGGAGCGAACCGGTACGTCGGCCGCTCGGCCGCGTCGAGCTCGACCTGCAAGAACTCGAGCTTCGCGCCCATCTGTCCCGCGAGGCGCTCGGCGAACGCCAGCAGGTGCGTGGTGACGAACCCGCGCACGCCGAGCTCCGGAAGGAGAGAGAGCACGAGCCCGGCGATCTCTTCGCCCTCGGACGGATTGGTCCCCGAGCAGAGCTCGTCGAGCACGACGAGAGCGCCCGCGTCGAGCTCGTCGAAGCATCGGCGGATGCGAAGGAGCTCCATGCCGAGGTGCCCCTCGGGCTGGTCGGCCCGCGCGTCCTCGAAGAGCGACGCGAAGAGACCCGACGCGCGCGGGATGGTCGCGCGCCGCGCGGGGACGAAGAAGCCTCCGTCGGAGAGGAGCTGCGCGATCGCCACGGCCTGGAGGAGGCGCGTCTTACCGCCCGAGTTCGGCCCGGTCACGAGGACGATCGCGCCGGCGCCCGCGCGCACGTCGCACGGCTTCGGCGTGACGCCCGCCGCGAGGAGCAGCGGGTTGTAGAGGCCTTCGACGTCGAGGGACTCTCCCTGGAGCGCTCGGTCGGGCAGCGTAGCCGCGAGCCCCGCGGCCGCGGCGCGGTCCCGGAAGCCCAGCGCGCCGAGGTAGACCTCGAGGTCGCCGAGGAGCTGGAAGCACACCGCGACTTCGTCCTCGACGCCGCTGAAGACATCCGAAAGGACGCGCTCGGCGACCTCGCCGCTCGTCGTCCGGTAGCCGCGAAAGAAGAAGACGAGCCGCACGAGAAAGCGCCGTAGCGCGGACGCGTGGAACGGGTTGCCCTTGTCCTCGCGGATGCCGACGATCTGCATGGCGCGCACTTCGCCGTCGGCTCCGATGCGCACGCGAAGGTCGAGCGCGGCCTGCTGCTCGTCGTGATCGAGCAGCGCCGCGAGGCGGCCGAAGCCCGGTCCCGCGACGACGGCCTCGCCGAAGGCGCGCAGGCGGGCGAGCGCCGAGCGCGAGCTCGCGAAGCTGGTCGCGAGGAGCTCGAACATCTCGCGCGCGGTGCGCAGGATCTCGACCCGCCGTCCGCGCGGCGACGGCTGCCGTGGCGCGCAGAGGAGCGTCCGCAACCGTACGATCGCCACATAGACGCGCTCGATCGAACGGCGATCGCCCTCGGACGCCGCGAGCTCGCGCAGGATCTCGCGCCGGAGCTCGATGTCTCCCTCGTCGAGAGGCGGCTCGGTGAGCACGCGGGTGACGTACCGCCCGCACGGCTCGAAGCGCGCGCCGTCGATGCGGATCTCGAAGCCCTTGGCCACGAGCTCGTCGGCATAGACGTCTCGCGCGAAGCCCCCTCGCCTCCATGCCGACCCGGGCAACTTCGCCCTGGCCAGCGCGCCATCGAACACCTCTTGCGACGCGCCCGCAGCGAACCCGAAGACGAGCCCCTGCCGGAGGGTCGCGAGATCGATGCGCGCCTCGAGCGACGCGGCAGGATCGGCCGAGAGAAGGTCGGGAACCCTAAATCCTGAGCTCGACATGGATCCAGAGAGGAGACAGAAGATCAGAAGTTCAGTCGATCGGGATCGAAACGTCCCGATCTTCCGCTCTCTCCGTCATTTCCCTGCTCCGCTGGATCGGGCGAGGCGAGCAAGCCGGCGCACCCGCGGAGCTACTTCTTCGTGTGGCAGTCGAGGCAGCCGAAGCCCTTCTGCGTGGCCGGATCGTACGCCGGCTCACCGAGGAGCTCGGCCATGTTCTCTTCGACTTGCTTCATCATGAACTCGACGACCTTGGGCTTCTTCGCCTGCATCGCCTTGAAGCCGGCGGGTGTCACGTCGAGCTTGGGGAGCCCGGGGTTGGGCATCTTGAAGCTGCCATCTTTGACGCCGGCGCCGTGGCACAGCACGCACTTCGGCTCCGCGTAGCGCTTGGCGTCGAAGTCGTGGAAGAGACCGCCCATCTTTGGCAAGACGGCCGTCTTCATGTACGCGAGCTTCTGATCGTGGGACCACGAATCCCACTCGCCGGCCTTGGGCGGACCGCCCGTGGGACCCGCGCTCGCCGACGGGGCTGCGCTCGCCACCGGTGCCGCGCTCTCGGCCGGCGCCGAGCTGGCCGCCGGTGCGCTCGACATGGCCGGCGCCTCGCTCGGAGCGGGCGGCGCGACGGGGGGCGGCGGCTCGCCGCCTCCACAGGCCGCGCCGGCGACCCCGGAAAGGACGATTGCGCAGACGGCGACGACAGAAAATCGGGCTCTCATGCTCAGCCCTGGATGCCCCAGAGCCGCGCCGGTTGCAAGCCCATTCGCGCGTAATCACTGGCGAACAAGGAAAACTAACGTTGCGCGTCAGGCGCCCTCAAGCTCGCGACGAGATGGGCCGCAGAGCCGCGGAGGGCACAGAGCAGAGAGGAGGTGGGTTCGGGACGTTCGCCACGCGTGCCAGCCGCGAGTCTACGACCCTTCTTTCCTCTGCGCCCTCTGCGCCCCCTGCGGCCAATCTCTCGCTCTCCCGAGCGCTCTAGGCCCGTTCCACAGCGACGACGCCTTTCACCTTCTGCAGGGCCTTCATGACGCCCTTCAGCTGGGTCAGGTCCTGGCAGACGAACGAGAACAGGTTCACGGCGCGCCCGTCGTCGCTCGCGCGGCAGTTCGCCTCGCTGATGTTGATGCCCTGGGCCATGAAGCTCTGGCCCACGTTCGCGAGGATGCCGGGCAAGTTCGCGGTCACGACGCGAAGCTGAACGCTGCGGTTGATCCGCGCCTTGCTGTCCCAGGTGATCTCGACGCGCCGCTCGGGGTCCGTGTCGAACGCCTTTTGACAGCTCCGCCGGTGGATCGTGACGCCGCGCCCCCGGGTGATGAAGCCCAGGATGTCGTCGCCCGGCAGCGGGTTACAGCACTTCGCGTAGCGCACGAGCACGTCGTCGATCCCGTTGATGCGGATCGCGCCCTCGTCGCGCTTGATGACCTTGCGCACGAGGCCCGCGAGGCGGCCTTCGCGCAGCGACTCCGGAGGGCGGCTCTCGTGGCCCTCTTCGCCCGGAGGCGAGACCAGCTTGGTGATCTCCTCGGGGTCGATCTTGCCGTAGCCGATCCCGATGAAGAGCTCTTCGAGGTTCTGCACTTTGAGCGTCTCGAAGACGCGGCGCATTTCCACGTCGTTCTTGAACAGCTTCGTCGCGCTGATCCCGACGGCGTGGAGCTCCTTCTCGAGGAGCTCTTCGCCGAGCCGCCGGCTTTTGTCGCGCTGCTCGGTGCGCAGGTGGTTGCGAATCTTCGAGCGCGCCCGCATCGTGCCGACGAAATCGAGCCAGTCTTTGCCCGGGTGCTGGTGCGGGTGCGTCAGGATCTCGACGACGTCGCCGTTCCTGAGCTTGTACCGGAGCGGCTCGATCTTGCCGTTGATGCGCGCGCCCGTGACGTGGTCGCCGAGCTGCGTGTGGATCTGGTAGGCGAAGTCGATCGGCGTCGCGCCGCGCGGGAAGACGCGCACGTCGCCCTTGGGGGTGAAGACGTAGACCTCGTCTTGAAAGAGGTCGACCTTCACGCCTTCGAGGAACTCGGCCGGGTCCTTGAGCTCCTTCTGCCACTCGAGGAGCTGCCGCAGCCACGAGAAGCGCTGCGCGTCCTGGTCGGCGATGCCGCCGCCGCGCTCCTTGTACTTCCAGTGGGCCGCGATCCCGCGCTCGGCCACGCGATGCATCTCGTGGGTGCGGACCTGGATCTCGATGCGCTCGCGGCCCGGGCCGATGACCGTCGTGTGGAGCGACTGGTACATGTTGGGCTTGGGCAGCGCGATGTAGTCCTTGAAGCGGCCCGGCACCGGCGTCCACTGCGAGTGGACGACGCCCAGCGCCGCGTAACAGTCGCTCACGCTCTCGACGACCACGCGGAAGGCGATGAGGTCATGCACACCCTCGATGCCCGACTGCTGCGACTGCATCTTTCGGTAAACGCTGTAGAGGTGCTTCGCCCGACCGGTGACCTCGGCGGCGAACCCTTGCTCGGCGAGGCGGCTCGACAGGGTCTTGCAGACCTCGGCGATGTACCGGTCGCGCTCGCGCTTCGTCTTCGTCATCTGAGCGACGAGGTCCGCCTGGGCCTCGGGCTCGAGATGCTTGAAGCTCAGGTCTTCGAGCTCGCTCTTGAACGCCTGGATGCCGAGTCGGTTGGCGAGCGGCGCGTAGATGTCGAGCGTCTCGCGGGCGATCCGCTCCTTGGCCTCGACGCTCATGTGCTCGAGCGTCCGCATGTTGTCGAGGCGGTCGCAGAGCTTGATGAGGAGGACGCGGATGTCCCGCGCCATCGCGACCACCATCTTGCGGAAGTTCTCCGCCTGACGGTCTTCCTTCGAGGTGAAGTTGATCTTCGAGAGCTTGGTGACGCCGTCGACGAGCTCGGCGACCTCGACCCCGAACTCCTTCTGGATCTCGTCGGTGGTCGCGAGCGTGTCCTCGACCACGTCGTGCAGCAGGCCGGCGCAGACGCTGGCGGCGTCGAGCCGCAGATCGGCGAGGATCCCCGCCACGCCGACGGGGTGCACGATGTACGGCTGCCCCGATTTACGGCGCTGGCCCGCGTGCATGCGGAAGCTGTAGTCGTAAGCCCGCTGGATCAGCGCGGAATCGACCGACGGCTGGTACGCCTTGACGCGTTCTATGAGTTGCTCGACCTGCAGCATTAGCGGGTGCGTGTGTCCGTCACCCGTGCAAAAAAAGTAACACCGGTGCCTCGCAGGGGCAATCACACGCAACCGGACTCGCCCGTGGACGGGTCCGGCGGCGCTCCGCCATGCCCCTGCTTTGCCCCACGGCCCCGAGGCGGGGCCCGCGAGTGCTAGGTAAAGCGGCTCCTCAGGAAATCGACCCGATGACCTTCGATTCGTCTCTTGGCGCCACCTCGACCGCACCCCCGAGCCCCCCCTCGAGCACCCGCACCGGTTCGACCGGTGGCGGCACGGTGGGAGCGAGCGCGGCCGGAGCGGGCGCGGCGGCGGACCCTCCCCCCGCTCCGCTGCCGAACGTGACCGCGCGGCGCGCCGCCAGCGCTTACGTGCACTTTCCCTGGTGCCTCGCCAAGTGCCCCTACTGCGACTTCGTGAGCTACGTGGCGCCGGCCATCGATCACGCCGGGTACGCCGACGCGGTGCTGAGGGAGCTCGACGCCCGGGCGCCGGCCTTCATGGAGGGGCACGTCGAGAGGCGACTCGAGAGCGTCTTCTTCGGCGGCGGCACGCCGAGCCTCTGGGAACCGGCCGAGCTCGGGCGAGTGCTCGACGGGCTGCGCGCGCGCTTCGGCGCGCGCTCGACGGCCGAGGTGACGGTGGAGTGCAACCCGACGTCGCTGGACGTCGAGCGAGCCCGCCGGCTCCGCGACGCGGGCGTGAACCGGCTCTCGATTGGCGTCCAGTCCCTTCGCGACGACCGCCTGCGCTACCTCGGCCGGCTGCACGACGCCGCCGGCGCGCGGAGCGCGGTCGAGGGGGCCATCGCGTCGGGCATCCCGCGGGTCTCGGCGGATCTCATCTTCGGTCTGCCTGGCCAGTCTGCCAGCGACGCGCGCGACGAGGCCATCGAGCTCGTGAACCTCGGGGTCGCCCATCTCTCGTGTTACCAGCTCACGATCGAGCCCGGGACGCGCTTCGGGGAGCTCGCTCGCCGCGGGCGGCTGCCGCTCGCCGAGGACGGCGAGGTCGCCGACGCGTTCCTCGCCATCGACGAGGCGCTCGGCGGGCTCGGATTTCGCCACTACGAGATCTCGAACTACGCGCGACCGGGCGAGGAGGCGCGACACAACCTGGGCTACTGGCGCGGCGACGAGTACCTGGGCCTCGGCTGCGGCGCCTACGGCTTCGTGCGGAGCGCGTCGGCCACCGCGCCAGCCGCGGGGCTGCGCTGGAGAAACGAAGTTCAACCCGACCGCTATGTCGCCAGCGGAGCACAGAGCCCCGGCGCGACGGTCGAGAGCCTCGACGCCGAGACGCTCCTCCGCGAACGCATCATGCTCGGGCTCCGCGTCGAAGAGGGCATCGATCTCGACGCCATCGCCCGCGACCTGCGCGTCGATCCGTGGAGCACCGACCGCCAGCGCGCCGTGGCGTGGCTCGAGCAACGCGGGCGCCTCGAGCGCAGCGGCCCGCGCCTTCGCGTCCCCCGCGCCGCCTGGCTCTGGACCGACGACACAGCCGCCCGCCTCTTCTAAATTAAGCGCCGGCGTCGCGGAACGAGCCCGTCTCGACGCTCGCCGTGCTCGGCGTACGGGAAGTACGCCTCCGCGCGGCGACCGTCGAGCCGGACCCGTTCCGCATAGCCGACGCTTGATTTAGGGCAGATCGAGGGCACGGGGTGTCGACCGTCTCGGATGGCTAGCCGGAAGGCGTGAGGCGCTAAGGCGTGACGGCGTCGAGAGCCCGAACCGCGATCTCTGCTTTGCGCCTTTCGCGCCTTTGCCTTTCTCCTCCCTGGGGAGAACCGCTGAACAAGGGCCGGAGAAGCAGCGCGTCAGCTGTGTTGGAGCTGTGGGTATCAGCCGTTCACCTGTCGCCGGGAGTTCAGTGATTGCTGCGGTTCGGGGTGGTGGGGACAATTTCCTTCCCGGTCGACCTCGCGGGCGTCGGGGACTCCTCTCGAAAAACGGGGTCGCGAAGGGCCGCCGGGGTCCACACGGCGTCCACAATGGAGACCCCTGTAACCACAATCGTTGGTGGCTTTTTGCTGGACAGGCCCAAGATGTTGGGGTTAGAACGACTGACTCAGCTGACCGGCCGCAAGGCCGGAAGCGGGTGGTTGGCGGTATCCAGAGAGCAGTGGATGAGCTCCCGAGTGACTGCATCGGCAGTCCGGGCGGGGGGGTTTCTTTGTGTTCTGCGCGGGCTCCGCGCGGCGGAGAAGCTGAACGAGATAGCAGGCTATTGGCATCTTTCTTGGCTGGGCTTGTTCAGGCCCGGCCGACACTGAACGGCTCGACAACCTGACGACCTCTCTCGGCGCCCGCATCAGCTGATGCCGGCGTGCCGGGAGGTGGCTCGCGCGTGGTGTGTCGGCGCGTGGTGTCCCAGGCAGAGGCTTTGGCAGGGCAGCTCAGGCAGATGCAGACAACGAGGCGCGGCGGATCGGGTCGAAGGAGGGCGGTACAATGGCGAATTCGGACTTCAATGGGAATGGTTTGGGAATGCGCAACGGTCACGCCAAGCTGACGCGCTCGATCGCGAAGGAAGCGAAAGAGGCGAAAGCGAAGAACGACGCGCCGCCGAAACCCGCCGCCAAGCGACGCCCCGCCGACGGCGACGTTCAGACGCACGCGGAAGCGCCCGAGAAGTCCGCGAAGAAACGCTCCTCGAGGGGCGTGAGGGTCGATCGTCGCTTGACCACCCCCGGCAACGATCCTCTCGACGCCGTCGTCTACGAGCGGCGATCGAGCACGATCTCGAACCCCGACGGCAGCGTCGTGTTCAAGATGGACGGCGCCGAGGTCCCCGCGAGCTGGAGCCAGCTCGCGAGCGACATCCTCATCTCGAAGTACTTCCGCAAGGCGGGCCTCTACGGCGACAAAGATCTCGGCGAGACCAGCGTTCGCCAGGTCGTGCATCGCCTCTCGCACACGATCCGAACCGCGGGCAGCCGCTACTTCGCCACGAAGACCGACGCCGACACGTTCGAGGCCGAGCTCTCGTACCTGCTCGTCAATCAGTTCGGCGCGTTCAACTCGCCGGTCTGGTTCAACCTCGGGCTCTGGCACGAGTACAAGATCCCCGGGTCGGGGGGAAACTGGGCCTGGGACGACGAGACCGAGACGGTCCTCGAGACGAAGACGGCGTACGAGCGGCCCCAGTGCTCGGCGTGCTTCATCCAGTCGGCGAAGGACGACCTCATGTCCATCTACGACCTCTGCAAGTCGGAGGCGCGCCTCTTCAAGTATGGCTCGGGCACTGGCTCGAACTTCAGCGCGATCCGCGGCAAGCAGGAGAAGCTCTCGGGAGGCGGCACGTCGTCGGGTCTCATGTCGTTCCTCGAGGTCCTCGACCGCGCGGCGGGCGCGACCAAGAGCGGCGGGACCACGAGGCGCGCGGCCAAGATGGTGTGCCTCGACATGGACCACCCGGAGATCTCCGGCTTCATCGGCTGGAAGGCGAGCGAAGAGAAGAAGGCGCACGCCCTCATCGCCGCCGGCTACAGCTCGGACTTCAACGGCGAGGCCTACCACACGATCAGCGGGCAGAACTCGAACAACAGCGTGCGCGTGACCGACGAGTTCATGCACTCGGCGCTCGCCGGCGGCAAATGGCAGACGCGCTTTCGCACGACCGGCGAGGTCTGCGAGACGCTCGACGCGAAGGACCTCTTGCGGCAAGTGGCCGACGCCGCGTGGAACTGCGCCGACCCCGGCGTGCAGTACGACTCGACCATCAACCGCTGGCACACCTGCCCGAACTCGGGCCGCATCAACGCGTCGAATCCGTGCTCCGAGTACATGTTCCTCGACGACACGGCCTGCAACCTGTCGAGCGTGAACCTCACCAAGTTCTTGCACGAGGACGGGTCGTTCGACATCGAAGGCTATCGCCACGCGTGCCGCGTGTTCTTCATCGCCCAGGAGATCCTCGTCGATCTCTCGAGCTACCCGACCGCAACGATCGCGCGTAACAGCCACGACTACCGGCCCCTCGGCCTCGGCTACGCGAACCTCGGCAGCCTCCTCATGTCGGTCGGCGTCTCCTACGACAGCCGCGAGGGCCGCGCGATCGCCGCGGCGCTCACCGCGATCATGTGCGGCCACGCGTACCGCGTGAGCGCCGAGATGGCCGAGGTGACGGGGCCCTTCCCCGGCTACGCCAAGAACCGCGAGCCGATGCTCCGCGTCATGCGCATGCACCGCGACGCTGCGTACGGCATCGATCGCGAGGCGTGCCGTCTCCCCGGCGAGACGCTGGCGATCCCCGGCGATCTCTATCGTTCGGCCTGCGAAGACTGGGACGAGGCGGTTCGGCTCGGCGAAGCGCACGGCTACCGGAACGCGCAGGCCACGGTGCTCGCGCCGACGGGAACGATCGGCTTGCTCATGGATTGCGACACGACGGGCATCGAGCCCGACTTCGCGCTGGTGAAGTTCAAGAAGCTCGCCGGCGGCGGCTACTTCAAGATCGTGAACCAGACCGTCCCGCACGCGCTCCGGCGGCTCGGGTACGGAGAGCGCGAGGTCCAGGAGATCGTCGCCTTCGTCTCGGGTACGAACACGCTCCTCACGGCCCCCAACATCAACCGCCGCACCCTGAAGGCCAAAGGGTTCACCGACGCCGAGCTGGGGAAGGTCGAGAACGCCATACCCGGCGTCTTCGACCTCGACAGCGCGTTCGCCGCATGGATCCTCGGGGAAGAGGCCTACGAGCGCCTCGGGGCGACCAAGGAGCTCCGCTCGAAGAGGGGCTTCTCGCTGCTCGAGCACGTGGGCTTCTCGCGCTCCGAGATCGAAGAAGCGCAGGACGTGATCGTCGGCCACATGACGATCGAGGGCGCGCCCTATCTCAAAGAGGCGCACTACAACGTGTTCGATTGCGCGAACCGTTGCGGCAAGAAGGGCGTCCGTTATCTCGCGCCCATGGCGCACGTTCGAATGATGGCGGCGACGCAGCCCTTCCTGAGCGGCGCCATCTCGAAGACGGTCAACCTCCCGAACGACGCGTCGGTAGACGACGTGCAGACGATCTACGAGCAGGGCTGGCGGCTCGGACTCAAGGCCGTCGCCCTGTACCGCGACGGGTGCAAGGCGAGCCAGCCGCTCTCGAGCTCCGGCGAGAAGAGCGAGAAGAGCGAAAAGAAGGCAGCGACGGTCGCGAACGCGCCCGAGCCGCTGCTCGCGCCGCTGCCGCAGAGCACCGCCACCGAGAGCGCCCAGCTCTCGCTGCAGATGACGCCGAACACGCGAATGTACGGCCAGCGCATCCGCCTGCCGAAGCGTCGCCATGGGTATACGCAAGAGGCCCGCGTCGGCGGTCACAAGATCTTCCTCCGGACCGGCGAGTACGAAGACGGGACGCTCGGCGAGATCTTCATCGACATGCACAAGGAGGGCGCCGCCTTCCGCAGCCTCATGAACTGCTTCGCGATGAGCGTGAGCGTGGGCCTGCAATACGGCGTGCCGCTCCAGACGTACGTGGATCAGTTCACGTTCACGCGCTTCGAGCCGCAGGGCCCGGTCGAGGGGCACCCCTACGTGAAGTTCGCGACGTCGATCGTCGACTTCATCTTCCGGTCGCTCGGCGTCGAGTATCTGCACCGCCACGATCTCGCGCACATCAAGCCGGAGATCGATTCGTCGCCGCTCGACTCGGCGCACCACCAGGGAACCCCGCCCGAGCCGCCGAGCCTGCGGCCCCTCCCGGCGGTCGCCGACTCCCGGCCGCTCCCCCACACGCGCGAGGCCACGGCGCGAAGCGCCGCCATGAGCGAGACCCTCAACGAAGCACGGCCCGAAGTGCGAATACTCGACGGCGCCCGCGTCGACGGCTCCCCCCTCGACGCCCAGCTCGACACGATGATGGGCGACGCGCCCGTCTGCGACGTCTGCGGCCACATCACCGTCCGCAACGGCGCTTGCTACAAGTGCCTCAACTGCGGCAACTCCATGGGCTGCTCCTAAAACAAACCAGAGAACCGAGAGACCGCAAAGACGCGGAGGACTCACAGGATCGATGCAAGCTCGGGCACGCTTGCGCCGAACCCAAAATCCTTCGTGTCTCTGCGCCTTCGCGGCTCTCCTCGGCTTCGAAAATTGCGCGATCCCCCGGAGGACGCAGTAGTCTCGGCCGCTATGACGCGATCGCCCGTTCGCCGCACCCTCGTCTTCTTGGCGTTTTCCGTGTTCCTTCCGGTGCTCGTCACGGGCTGCCCAAAGAAGGAGCCCGCGGTGGAAGACGCAGGCGCGCCGCCGCCGCCCGCGAGCACGCCCACGGTCACGGAGCTTGCACCCCTGACCGACGACGGGGGTCCGGATGCAGACGCAGCGCCCGAGGCTGGCAAGAAGGCCAGCGGCGGTGGGGGCTACAACACCAACCAGCTCAAGATCAAAGAGTGCTGCAACGCGATGCGCGCGCAGGCCAAGTCGCTCGGGTCGTCGCCCGAGGGGTTCCAGATCAACGCGCTGGCGGCGCAGTGCGACATGTTCGCGTCCCAGGTGGGTCCCGCCGGCAACGCGCCCGAGCTCAACCAGCTCCGTCAGATCCTCAAGAGCGTGAAGCTGCCCTCGGCTTGCCAGATGTGAAGTGGTCGAAGCCGCGCGGCTCGATCGGATCCTCTCCGTTCGAGCCTCGCAGCGCGACCCCCTGGCCTGACGTCACGTCTCCGATGCGACGGAAGCCCGCGATCGGGACCGGGCTCGCGGCGACGATCGCGTAGTCTTCGCCGCCGTAGAGGGCCAACTCGAGCGCCTCGGCCGCGAGCGCGAGGGCGACGCTGGCGAGCACGCCGTCAGAGAGGAGCGCGCCGGCGTCGAGCACGACTCGCACGCCGCTCGCTTCGGCGATGTGGCCCACGTCGCGCGCGAGCCCGTCGGACACGTCGACGGCGGCGTGCGCGACCGGTCGCATCGCGCGACCCTCGGCCACGAGCGCTCGCGGCGTGCGCCACGCGTCGATGGCCACAGAGAGAGGAGCCTCCCCCCCCTTCCGCGCCTCGAGAGCGCGCAGGCCCGCCGCCGCGAGCCCGACGCGGCCTGCCAGCCAGAGCCCGTCTCCCGGACGGGCGCCGCGCCGGAGGACGGGGGTCTCGCACGTGCCCAGGAGGGTCGTGGCGACCGAAAGCGCGGGACCCCTGGCGAGGTTGCCTCCGACGACGGGAGCGCCCAGGGTCTCCGCGGCGGCCCGCTGGCCCCGGGCGAGCTCTTCGAGCGCGGCGTCGTCGACATCGTCGGGAACGACGAGCGACGAGAGCGCGCACCACGGAACCGCGCCCATCGCGGCGATGTCGCTGGCTGCGGCCATGAAGCTCCGCCAGCCGACGTCGCGCCACGACGCCAGGTCGCGGCGGAAGTGAGAGCCGTCGACCTGTTCGTCGATCGTCCAGACCAGACGGCCGCGCTCCGCAGCCGCGCCGGCGACCTCGAGGACGGCCGCGTCGTCGCCGATCCCGGTCGCGATGCCGCCGGCCGACGCCGCGAGGATCCGCGAGAGCATCGCGACGCGGCCGGCCTCGTTCACGGCGGGGCCTGGGGCAGGCGGACGGCGAACACCGTCCCCGTGGGGCGATTGTCTTCGATCCGGATCGAGCCGCCGTGCCCCTCGACGAGGCGCTTCACGATCGACAGGCCGAGGCCGGTGCCGCCGTACTCGCGCGTGCTCGACGAGTCGACCTGATAGAACGGGTCGAAGACGCGCGGTCGCTCCCGCGCCGCGATACCGATGCCGGTGTCCGCGACGCGAACCTCGACCAGAGTCCGTACGGGCGCGAGCAGCGCGAGGCCGGAGTCGTCGTCGCCTTCGCTCCCGTCGTCGGGTGAAGTGCCGTCGTCGTCGATCATGGCGGCGCTCAAGGTCACCGTGCCGTCTGCCGGGGTGAACTTGATCGCGTTCTCGACCAGGTTCAAGAACACCTGCCGGAGGCGCTCGGGGTCGCCCCGCAGCTCGGCGAGCAGCCCCGACGGCGCGAGGGCGAGCTTGACCCGCTTCTTGCGGGCGGTCGGCGCGAGCGTGGAGACCACTTCGGCCAGTACCGGCTCGAGGCGCATCGTTCCCATGGTCATGCGCATCGTGCCGCTCTCGAGCTTGCTCAGGTCGAGCAGACTCATGATGAGCGACAGGAGCTGATCGCCTTTGCCGTGAATGGTCTTCACGAAGTCGAGCTGCTCGGCGGTGAGCTGCCCGGCGAACCCCTCGCCGAGCATCTCGCTGTAGCCGATGATCGAGGTGAGCGGCGTGCGGAGCTCGTGGCTGACGGTCGCGAGGAAATTGCTCTTGAGCCGATCGAGCTCCTTCAGGCGATCGAACGCCTCCTGGAGCCGCGCCGTCTTCTCTTCGAGCTGGCGATAGCTCTCGCGCACGCTCATGAGGTGCATCTTGCTCGTCACGAAGGCCTTGTGGCCGCTGAACAAGATGAGGTCGAGTGACGCCTTGAGGTGCGCGGCGATCCGGGTGACCGTCTCGAGCTTCGCGCGCGGCATCTTGGCGAGCAGGGTCGCCGCGCGCTCCGTGGCGATGCCCGGAATGTCGAGGAGCGTGGCCGGGGCGTCGGTCACGTTCGCTGGCAGGAACGGCCCCACGATCAGGCGGCCGACGACCCGGCCGTCGTACTCGAGCGCGATGATGCGATACGCGGCGCCCGTGAAGCACGGGTGCATCACGTCGCCCGAAGGCCCGGCGTCTCGCGAGCGCACGGCGGCGACCGTCGACGAACACGCCCGCCGCCCATCGGTGGTCGTGTTCACGTACACGCAGAGCTCTTGCTCGCCCGCCGTGTCTGCGACGAGCGCGCCCTCCTTCGAGTAGATCCGTACGGAGATTCCGAAGAGCGACGCGAAGCTCCGACAGAGCTCGTCGAGCGCGTCGCGGTCGACCATGTCTTCGAGGCTGATCCTGCCGTCGAGGAGCAGGTCGTCGACGCTGACGTCCGGCGCTTGCGCGGTCACGGGGTCACCTGCGGGGCGCGAACGAGGGCGCCGCCGACGCACGACGCGAGGAGCGTCTGCACGTCGGTCTTGATCCCGAGCTGGCGCGCGGCCATCGGCAGGAGCTGGTCGGACGGCACGCCGATCATCTTGGCGATCTGGTGCTCGCCGTCGAGCTTGGCCCACGTCTGGTGCAAGAGGCCGAAGAACGTCTCGAGGACGCCCTGACCGTTCACCGCGCTGGCCTTGAAGACCGGCTCGCGGCCACGGCTCGCGAGCACCGCGAGCTCCTGGTCGGGGCGGACGCGCTCGAGGTCCCGCTTGTTGAACTGAATGACGAGCGGCAGCGCCTTGATGTTCAAGCTCATCTCTTTGAGGTTCTGGCGCAGGTCGAAGAACGACGCCGCGTTGTGCTCCGTCTCGCTGATCTGCGAGTCGGCGATGAAGGCGACGCCATCGGCCCCCTGCAAGACGAGCCGGCGGGTCGACGCGTGGAGGATCTGCCCCGGCACGGTGAAGATCTTGATCCGGAGCGTCATCCCAGTCGAAGGGGCGCCTCGCGCGCCCTCGGCGCGAAGGGCGAGAGGCAGCATGTCGAAGAAGAGGGTGCGGTCGTCTTTGGTCTCGAGCGTCATGAGGCGCCCGCGCGCGCCCTCGGTCGTCAGCTGGTGAAGCGACCGCAGGTTGGTCGTCTTCCCGCTGAGGGCGGGGCCGTAGTAAACGAGCTTGAGGGCGATCTCGCGGCCGCCGAAATTGATCTGCACGGAGCCTCCAATACTCGCCAATCTTTTCGGACTGCGCCATGGGCAGTAGACTCTCCCGCATGACCGCCATCACCCCTCTTGTAGGCGCAGCGGCGCCGGAGTTCGCCCTCGAGAGCGACGCCGGGGGCGCCGAGGGGCCCAAGGCGCTCGGCGACTTCGAGGGCAAGTGGCTCGTTCTCTACTTCTATCCGCGGGACAATACGCCCGGCTGCACGCGCGAAGCCCAGGATTTCACGGCCGCGCTCCCTCGTCTTCGCAAGCTCGGCGCGGCTGTGGTCGGCGTGTCGAAAGACTCCGTGAAGAGCCACGGCTCGTTCCGCGACAAGATCAAGATCGGGTTCCCGCTCCTCAGCGACCCCGACCTTGTCGCGCACAAGGCGTACGGGGCGTGGGGCAAGAAGATGATGTACGGAAAGGAGATCGAAGGCACCCTTCGGTCGACGTTCCTCATCGCGCCCGACGGGGCGCTCGCCCGGATCTGGAGGAGCGTGAAGGTCGACGGGCACGCCGACGCGGTCATCGACGCCATCCGCGAGCTTGACGCGGCCGGCGCGGGCAAGAAGCCGGCGGCACCGAAGGCGAAGAAGAAAGCGCGGCCGTGATCGGAGAGGCTCCCGTGACGTTCGTCTGGATCTCGCCGGAGCCGCCGGGCGCCGCGGAGCTTCGAGCGCTGTCGAGCTGGGCCCGGACGCGCGGCTTGGCGGTGGCGCCGCCGGCCGAGAGGCACCCGGCGGCGATCGCCGTCGACCTCGCGAAGGCCGATTCGATCGAAGACCTGCTCGACCGCGCGCGCGACGCAATCGCCGCGCGCGACGGCGAGGGCGTCGAGCGCGCGACGGCCGCGGCCGAGGCGCTGCTCCGCGCCCACCCGGAGCTTCCACAATCGGCGTGGCTCATGGCGGAGGTCGAGCGCGCGCGCGCGACGCGCTGGCGGCGAGTGCCTCCCGAGGACATCGAAGCCTCGGAGCGCGCGTGGCTCCGCGCCGAGGCGCTCGACGGCGGGCGCGTGGCGGGAATCGGGGAGGTCGCAGCCGCAGGTCCGTCCGCAGGCGCGGTGCCCGTGACCGTCTCGCTCTCGCTCCCCGGAGACGACGCGGCGCGGCTCGACGGGCGCCCCATCGAGCGCGCGCTGCAGGCAACCGCCGAGACGCGGCGCGGCACGACTCGCTCCTTCGTCTCCGTCGTCACGATCGCGGGTCCCCACGTGCTGGTCGTCACGGCCGATGGCGCGCCGGTCTGGGCCGGGTGGCTCGAGCTCGCCGCGGGGAGCTCGAGCATCGTGATCGACGCGCCCACGATCGTGCCTTGCTCCCTGGCCGATCTCGGACATGCGACGGTTGGCGGTGGGGTCGCCGGTGGGGTGGCCGGCACGATCGGTAGCGTCGGCGCTATCGCGCCGGCCGCGGGCACCGCGGTGCCGTCCGTGAACGCGGGGGCCGTCGCCTGCCCCTCGTGGCTCGCCGTGGCAGCGGGCAAGGAGCCGGGCACGGTTCGCGTCGCGCAGTGCGAGGCCGACGTCTGCGGTCCCTTCGCCGACGGGCCCGTCGCGCCCGCGTGGACGCGCGTTCCTCCCGCGCCGGCGGTCGAAGGTGCCAAGACCGGCGCACACCGCTGGCCGGCGTGGGCCAGCTGGGCCCTCGCGGGCGCGGGCGTGGCCCTCGCCGCGGGGGTCGTCGTCGTGGCCTCGGGCGCGCTTCTGCCAGCGCCGACCGGCACGCGCTTCGTCACGGGCGGCCTGAAAAGTCAGTGAAGTGCCTCCGAACGAATCGGGCGCGCCGACGCCGCGATACGCCGCGAATTGCGGATCGAAGCCCAGGTGCTTAGGCTCTGAGGTACGGAGCCTCAGAAACGACATGGCGCAAGCACCCAACCTCGATTTCGATGCCTTCGTTGCCCGAAAGAAGGCCGAACGCTCCGGCGGAGCCCTGGCGACCGGGCACGAGTACACCTACTCGTTCGATCGCCAGTCGCGCATCGCATTCGAGAACACCAAACCGGTGGCTCTGGCGGTCGAGGCGAGCGTGCGCCTCTTCAAGCAGCTGGGGAAGCATCAGCTCCTCGGCCACGCCGTCAAGGTGAGCGACCGGCAGTTCTCCCGGATCCACCGGATCACGAAGACGGCGTGCGACACGCTCCAGATCACGATGCCGCAGGTCTTCGTCGTGAACAGCCCCGTCTTCAACGCCGGGACGCTGGGAACGAACGACGACTCGTTCATCATGGTGCACTCGGCGCTGGTCGATCAGTACACGGACGAGGAGCTCCTCACCGTCATCGGGCACGAGTGCGGTCACATCCACAACTCGCACGTCTCCTACCTGACCGCGCTCCACTACCTCACGTACATGGCGGGAATGTTCGTGCCCTGGATCCTGCAGCCGGCGCTCGTCGCGCTCCGGACGTGGTCGCGCCGCGCCGAGATCACCTGCGACCGCGCCGGCATGCTCGTCAGCCGCGATCAGCACGCCGCGGAGCGCGCCATCACCAAGCTCGCGGTCGGGTCGCGGAAGCTCTACGAAGAATTCAACCTCGACGCGTTCCTCGAGCAACACGAAGAGGGCAGCCACGGCATCGGCAGGTACCTGGAAGTCTTCGCCACCCACCCCTGGCTGCCCAAGCGCGTCCTCGCCATGCGGGTGTTCGGCGAGAGCCAGCTCTTTCGCGAGGCGGTCGGCGTCGCCGAGCTCGGGCAGCGGCCGGGCCTCACGATGACCGAGGTCGACGAACGCGTCGCGTCGCTCCTCAAGGGAGACGCTTGATGTCCGCAAACGGTCAGACCGGCGCCGCCAGGCCCGCGCTCGATGCGTTCTTCACGAAGCGCGACGAGATCGTCGGCGCGCTGCAGGGGCTCGGCGACATCGCCACGTCCCTCGGGACGAAGAGCCTGCGCGAGCGGGTCGATCGCGAGCTCGTGAAGAAGCTCGTCGAGGATCGATTTCACCTCGTGGTCGTGGGCGAGTTCAACCACGGCAAGACCACGTTCGTGAACGCGCTGCTCGGCAAGCACGCGCTCCCCGTCGGCGTCACGCCGACCACCGCGACGATCCACCACATTCGGTGGGCGGCGCAGCCCGAAGCGTTCGTGGTCGCGCCCAACGGCGACCGCCGCCCGATTCCCTTCGACGAGGCCAAGCGCTTCGCCGTTGGCGGCGCGGCGACCGACGACGTCGATCACCTCGAGATCGGCTACCCCGCCCCGCTCCTCAGCGAGCGCATTCTCCTCGTCGACACACCCGGCGTGAACGACCTCTCCCTCCAGCGCGCGGACATCACGTACAGCTACATTCCGCGCGCCGACGCCGTGCTCTTCCTCCTCGACGCGGGGCAGATCCTGAAGGAGAGCGAGCGCGTCTTCCTCAACGACAAGCTCCTCAAGGCGTCGCGCGACAAGATCATCTTCGTCATCACCAAGTGGGACCTCCTTTCGGCCGACGAGCAGGCCGAGGCCCTCGCGTACGCGAAGCATCACCTGTCGGCGCTCGTGAAGGACCCCGTGGTCTTTCCGGTGAGCGCCGAGGCGGCGCTGAGCGGCGACGGCCCGAACACGCCCGGGAGCGGCCTCCCCGAGCTCATCGCCCACCTGACGCGATTCCTCGCCGAAGAGCGAGGGCGAATCCTCCTCGACAACGCGCTCGGCGAGGGGCTCGGCGTCGCGCAGCTCCTCTCCAAAGGGGTCGACGCGCGGCGGCGAAGCATCATGATGAACGGCGAGCAGATCGACCGTCGCATCGAGGCCCTCGAAAAAGACCTCGCAGGCAAGTCGGGCAGCATCGAGCAGCGGCGCGTGCAGATCCGCGAAGAGGTCGGCGCGATCAAGACGGGGGCCCGGAAGGATCTCGACCGCTTCGTCGACGACATCTGCCGGCAGCTCCCGAACGTCATCGAATCGGCCAAGGCTCAAGAGCTCAAGCAATTCCTCCCCGCCTTCCTCGAAGACGCGTTCAAGCAGTGGGCCGAGGCCGAGACGAAGGAGATCGCGACCAAGCTCGAGCAGCTCGGCGAAAAGACGATCGCGCTCGTTCGCGAAGACGCGCAGGACGACGCGCGCCGCGTGGCGACGCTCCTGGGGAACGACGCGACGCGGCTCGACGTCCGGATCGACACCATCAAGTACGACGTCGGCGTCGTGGCCCTGATGTTCGGCGGGGTCGCGCTGATGGCCGTGAACCTGATGGTCGGGGGCGTCCTCGCCGTGGCGGGGCCGGCGATCTTCGCGATGTTCGCCCGCGGCAAGATCCACGAAGAGTTCAAGAAGCGGGCGAACGAACTCGGCCCCGAGGCCATGCGCGAGACGGCGAAGAAGGTCGCCCCCAAGCTCGACGAGATGATCGAAGACTTCGCGAAGAAGCTCGACGCCTGGGTGGTGAGCGCCGGGCAAGAGCTGCACCGCGAGGTGGTCGAGGTCCTGCGCGCCGCAAGAGACGCGCGCGGCTCGGGCAACGAAGACGAAGCGACGACCAGGGCGGCGGTCGAGGGCCAGGCCGCGGCGCTGGCCAGGGTGGCCGCGAATCTCGAGAAGCTGCGGGCCGAGCTGCGGACGCCGCTGGGGCGCCTGCGCGTCGCCGACGAGACGCCCGCCGCCGCGTCGTGACCGTCAGCGGCCGTGGCACTTCTTGTATTTCTTGCCGCCGCCGCACGGACACGGGTCGTTTCGACCGGGGCGCTCGCCGTGACGCACCGTGTTCGAGATCCCCTGGAGCTTGCGCCGCATCTTGACCATCGACTCGCCGTCGACCGCCAGGTCCGGCGGCCCGATCGCGTGGAGCATCGACGCGGGGAAGTAGAAGTCTTCGGCCCGGGCTCGAGCCGCCGCCACGACCCCGAGCAGCATGAGGTCGGCGCTCCGCTCTCCGTTGTTCGCGTCGTGCCACCCGTCGAAGAGGCCCGGCAGCACCAGGTCATCCGGCACCCGCTCGCGCTTCCTGAAGCTGTAACGCGACGTCTCGGGTAGCCAGTCGGTGCGCACGAGCACGAAGTCGCGCCCGAGCTGATTGCCCTCGGCGCGGAGCTCGTCTTCCTTCGCCTCGAGGATGCGCGCGATCTCCGCGAAGTACGTGTAGCCCTGGTCGACCCACGCCTCGCGCCCGGATCCGCCGGAAGCGACCGGCGCCTGCAGCGCGCGAAAGGCCTCGGCGCGAAGCGACGCGTGTCGGAGGCCCATGCACGCGAGCCCCCATCCCGCCTCGCGCAGGTCAATCGAGTTGATCGCCTTCGTGAAGCGCGTCTTGTACGAGTGAATCATCGGCTTTCCGAGCCGCCCCGCCAGCCAGGCCGCGCGAATGACGAACGGGAACGCGGACGTCATCGTCAGGAACGACCAGGGCGAGAGGTTCTCGTGCGCCGGGAGCTCGGCCCACTCGCGCACCCACTCGCGCGTCGCGGAGTTGACGAGGACCATGGCCGAGTGGGCCATCGCCCACGCGCCGCGCGCGATGGACTCCTCCGAGCGCTTCCGGATCGCCGGAGCCCAGGTGCGCGACGAGTGCAGGAGCGGAAAGATCTCTTCGAGCGCCTGCGCCCACGAGACGTAGATCCCGGTGAGCAACGGCACCGCGGGGCCGAGCAGCGCGGAGGCGCTCACGAAGTCTTCGCGGGACACCGCCGGGCCGGCCTGCTCGAGGCGCTCGAGGAGCTGCGACTCGTTCACTCCCCGCTTGCGAGCTAGGGCGAGGCCCTCGCGGACGCGCTCCGTCTTGACCGCGAGCCCCTCGAGGTGGGCGCGCGAGATGATCGGGAGCGAGCCCGTGCTCATCCCCTCGCCGAGGCACGTGACGAACGCGCCGTTGCGCGCGACCACCACGTGCGGGCCGCCGCCACCGTCTTCGAGGGCCAGCGCGACCCGCTCGGCGTCGGGCGGCAGGCGCGCGTCCGAAAGGATGGCCCGGACGAGCTCGTGGTCCCGATAGAGGCCGAGCGCGAGCTCCACCTGGTCCCGGTGAACCCGGTCGAGGCGCTCGAGGAAGTGCTCGTCGTGGCCCATCTCGGGGGGTGCTCCCGTGGTCTCCGCCGGTGGTTCAGTCGCCGAGCACGTCGCGCAAGCCGGCCGAGCCAAGCGAGCGAAGCTTATCGAAGCGCATCATGAAGCGGCGCCAGTTCTTGGCCGGCGGAGGGCCGCCCGACGGCGCGCGCATCGCGAAGTCTGTGATGCGCGTGACGGCGAAGCGGAGCGCCGCGAACGCACCTTCGGAAGCGAGCCCCTCGCGCTCCCGGAGGGTGAGGGGTCGGACACGCTCGTACCCCTCACGAAGGGCCCGGGCGAGGCGGACGTCGAGGTCGTCGCCCACGCACCAGGCCAGGGCGGTCACCATGAGATCGTAGGCGAAGGTTCCGTCCGAAGCGCTCTCGAAGTCGAGCAGGGCGGCGAGCCGCGGGCCCTCCCAGAGCACGTTGTCGCGGAACAGGTCGCCGTGAATGAGCCCCCGCGGCAGCCCGATATCGCGCGCCGCGTGCGCGGTCGCCAGAGCGTCCCGCAGCGTCGGGACCCTCGGCGCGAAGCGCGCGTCGCCGCTCGCCGCGATGCGGTCGAGCCGGGCGTCGAGGTCCTCGTAGCGAAAGCGGCTCTCGTCGCGGACCTCCGTGGCCCCCGCCACGTGGACGCGCGCCAGCGCTTCGCCGAGCTGCAAGACGTCGTCGACGGTCACGCTGGCCTGGCAGCGCATCGCGCCCGGGCGCCACGGAAAGAGCGCCGCCGGTTTGCCGCGCATGTCCGACACGAGCCCCCCGTCGATGCGTCGCAGCGGCGCCGGGGTGGGGACGCCCGCGCCCGCGAGCCGCTCGACCATCGCGGTCTCGGAGACGGCGCCGCGCCGGTCGCGCTCTTCATAGACCCGCAGGAAAAGGCGGCGTCCGTCGAGATCGATCGCGAAGTTCGAGTTCACGCTTCCCGCGGTGAGGCCGACGAGCGCTCGGGGCGGCCCGAGGCCGTAATGCGCGAGGAGTTCGCGCGCGTCGTGGTCGTTCATCGGGGTGAGGACTGCCATCGGCGGGCGAATCGTAGCCTCTCACGCCCTGCGCTGCATTTCACGAGTAGACGCGCAGCAGACAACTCTGGTAATTGGCCCTTGGCGTTTTTGCGCGAGTCACCCCCGCAAGCCGCCCAAGCCTGGCCGGGGGAAAACGGGCACGAAGCCGTAGCTTTTCAGGGGCTTGTCCCGAACCGAGATCGATATGGCGAAGACGAAGAAGTCTGCGGTGACGAAGGGCTCGATGCGGCCGGGGGCGCCGGCCAAGCCGGGAGCCAAGGGGGCCGCGGGCAAGGAAGAGGCGGGTGGGGTGAAACGTAAGCTCGGCCTCCGAGGCGCGGCCCCCTGGGCGGCTCGCCACGCGGCCAAGCATGCTGCAGAGGCCCGTGCTCGGGCGGCCGAGCCGCCGCTCCCGGGCAGCGCGCGGGCGACCATTCGCACCCCCGTCGATGCCGAGGACATCAAGCAGCGCGTCAGCGATCTCCACTCGGCGCTGTCGAAGATCAAGACCTTCCGGAAGAACCTCAACAAGACGTTCTTCGACATCGGCGTCGTCTTGAAAGACATCCAGACGCGCCGCCTCTACGAGGCCAAGCGCTTTCCCTCGTTCGAAGCGTTCGTCGAGCGCGAGATCGACCTCGGGAAGACCACGTCGCTTCGCCTCGTTCGCGTGGCCGGCCTCTTTCAGAAAGAGGGCGCGCTCGAGCTGGGGATGGAGCGGCTCTTCACGGCGATCCAGGCGATCGACACGGCCGGCGAGTCCTCCGAAAGCTCCCCGCGGATGCCGCCCCCGCCCCCGTCGACCACGTCCCTTCCCATGCGACCGCCCGGCAGGTAGTCGCGCCCGAGATTGGCCGCAGAGCCGCGGAGGGCGCAGAGGAAGAGCGGTTTTGTGCGCGCTCCGGTCCGTGGAGAGCGGCGAGGGGCTCTTGCGTCCACCGTTCTGGTCGGGCGGCTTCGACCCTCCTCTTTGCGCCCTCTGCGTCTCTGCGGCCAATCCTCTCTCCTCGAGAGAAAGAACAGCTAGCGACCGCGAGGTAGCGAGACCGTTACTTGGGTGCCGACGCAGGATTCGCTCTCGATGCGAATCTCGCCGCCGTGCTGATCGACGATCTTTCGCACGATGGAGAGGCCGAGGCCCGTGCCGGCCTCTTTCGTCGTGAAGAACGGGTCGAAGACCTGGCTGAGGCTCGCGGCGTCGATGCCGGTGCCGGTGTCCGCCACGGTCAGCTGCACTTCGTCTGGACCGCATGCGACCCGCACGCGGAGGGCGCCGCCGTCTTTCATGGCCTCGAGCGCGTTCACGACGAGGTTCAAGATCACCTGTTTGAGCTTCTCGGGGTCGCCCACGAGAACGCATTCGCTCGACAGATCGCGCTCGACGGTCACCCGCCGGGCCGCGGCGGACCCCTGCTCCAGATCGAGGACGTCGTCGACCAGCTTCCCGAAGTGAACGAGCTCGCGCACGGCCGCCCTCGGCCGCGCAAGCTCGAGGAACTCGGTGAGAAGCCGGCTGAGTCGCTGGATCTCGTCGCCTACGATCTGGCCCTTGCGGCGGAGGGCCGCCCGCGACTCTTCGTCGATGGCGAGCTTGTCGACCTGCCGCCCCAGCAGATGGAGCTGCAAGACGGCGGCGTTGAGCGGGTTGCGGACCTCGTGGGCCAGGTTGAGGGCGAGCGTGCCCATCGCCGAGAGCGCCTCGGCGTCGGCGGCGCGCTTCTCGAGGGCGCGCCGCTCGGTGACGTCGATACCGAACCCGTAAACGAGCGCGGCCTCGTCGCCGGCTCCGCGCGCCATGGAGAGATGCCAGCGAACGCGCCGGCGCGTGGGCGCTTCTCTGAGCTCGCGCGACGAGACCCGCACCGGCCCGTGCCCGCCCTCGGCGTCAGTGAACCCCGTCTCGATCTCCTGCGTCTTGCCGCTCCGCGCGTTGCCGATGGCCTCGCGCATCCGCGCCTTGTCTTCGTCGGGCATCCACCGGTCGACGAACGGCCAGCCGGCCGCGGCCGCCGGCTCGACCCCCGCGAAGAGAGCCGCCTTCCGGTTGAAGAGCGCCACGCGACCCCCCTTTTCGAGGCCCACGACGAGCACGTCGGTGAGCTCGACGAGGGCGCGATAGCGGCGCTCGAGTTCCTCGCGCTCGCGGGCCAGGCGCACCTTGGTCAGCGCCTGCTCGACCGTCGAGATGAGCTCCTCCGGCCGGAACGACTTCGGGATGAACGCGTACGCGCCCGACCTCAGCGCCCCCATGGCCGCGTCCATCGTGGCGAAGCCGGTGATGAGCACGACTTCGCCGAAGGGGCAGGCCGCACGAAGCAGGGGAATCAGATCGACTCCGCTCATGTCGGGGAGCTTCACGTCGACGATGGCCACGTCGAACCCCTGCGTCCGGGCGATGGCGAGGCCCTCGTCGCCGCGCGACGCGGTCACGACCTCGATGGTGTTCGACGCCGCCCTCCCGTCGGAGAGCTCGGCGCTCATGATGACCGCGTGCAGCGACCCGACGAGCTCGACGTTGTCGTCGAGGATCAGCAGCCGCGAGCGCGCGGAGGCTGCCTGGAGGCGCGCGATGGACGCCACGCGCTCAGCCGGGTCCGAGGAGCTTCTTCAGGGCCTCGTTGACGAGCTGCGGGTTCGCGGACCCCTTCGTCTCTTTCATCGCGAGACCGACGAAGAAGCCCGTGAGGCTCACCTTGCCCGCGCGGAGCTGGTCGGCCTGCTTCGGGTGCTGCTCGATGAGCCGCTTGCAGAGGCTCTCGATCGCGCCCGCGTCGCTCACCTGCTGCATCCCCAGCCGGGCGACCACCGCCGCGGGCGCCTCGGCGGTCCCGGCGATCGCCGCGTAGACCTCCTTGGCTTGCTTGCCGCTGATGGTCCCCCCATCGACGAGCCCGAGGAGGGCGGCGACCTGATCGGCGCTCACCGGAATCTTCGCGTCGAGCCCGTGCGTCTGGACGTCGCCGAGGATCTCGCTCTGAATGAAGTTCGCGACCTTGGTCGCGTTCGAAGTCGCCCCGGCGGGCCCGTGGCCTGCGCCGGCGTGGCGCTTCGCCGCCTCTTCGAAGAAGGCGGCGACTCCGGGATGCACCGTCAGCACCTGCGCCGCATAGGGGGTGAGACCCATCTCGCCCGTGAACCGGCGACGCTTGGCTTCGGGAAGCTCCGGCATCAAGCCGCGCACCTCGGCGACGAAGGCGTCGTCGAGCCGGAGCGGCGGGAGGTCCGGGTCCGGGAAGTAGCGGTAGTCTTGCGCCTCTTCCTTGCTGCGCATGCTGAACGTGGTCCCGGTGTCCTCGTCCCAGCCGCGGGTCTCCTGAACGATGCGACCCCCGGCGTCGAGCACCTCGGCCTGCCGCACGATCTCGTGGGCGATGGCCTTCTCGACGAAACGAAACGAGTTGATGTTCTTCAGCTCGACGCGCGTTCCGAGCCGGGTCTCGCCCACGGGCCGGATGCTCACGTTCGCGTCGCAGCGAAAGCTCCCCTCTTCGAGGTTGCCATCGTTCACGCCGATGAAGACCAGGATCTCGCGGAGCGTGCGGAGATACTCGGCCGCCTCGGCGCCGCTGCGGAGATCGGGCTCGCCGACGATCTCGACGAGCGGGACGCCGGACCGATTCAGATCGACCACGGAGTGCGGAGCGGAGTGGTGACTCTTGCCCGCGTCTTCTTCCATGTGGACGCGCGTGATACCGACCGTCTTCTTGACGCCGCCGACCTCGATCTCGAGCTCGCCCCGATCGCTGAACGGTTCGTCGAACTGGCTGATCTGGTAGCCCTTGGGGAGGTCGGGATAGAAGTAGTTCTTACGCGCGAAGCGGCTCGCCGGCCGAATCCCGCAAGAGAGCGCGAGCGCCGTGCGGACCGCGAGCCGAACGGCCTCCCCATTGAGGACGGGCAACGCCCCCGGCAGGCCGAGACACACGGGGCACACCTGCGTGTTCGGCGGCGCGCCGTACGCCGTCGAGCAGCCGCAGAACGCCTTCGTCCTCGTGAGTAGCTGCGCGTGGACTTCGAGCCCAATGACGGCTTCGTACCGCATCGGGCATGCGTCTAGCACGTCTCGGTGCACGTCTCGACGACCGTCGCCGCGTTCCGCCCGCGGCCGCCGCGTCACTTGCCGAACTGAAAGACGACCTCGCTCTTGCGCACCATCCCGAGCTCGCCTCGCGCGATGCGCTCGACCGCGGCGGGGTCGTCGCGCAGCTCGCGCACTTCGGCCCGCAGGCGCTCGACCTCGCGATAGCTGTCGGCGTTCTCGGCGGTCACGTCGTCGAGCTCTTTCTCGAGCCCGCGGAGGCGCGGCAGCCCGGCCGGCTCGAGCACGAGCACCGGAACCGCAATGAGGGCGAGGCAGAGCATCGCGATCGGGAGCGTTCGCTCGACGAGGTCGCGCCACGTGACGGGCGACGTGGACTGAGGCTCGACGTTCGACACGCAGCGGCGAGCTTGCCACGGCAGACCCTGCGCGTCCCACTTTCTTCCCAATTTATAAGGTAATCTCGGCTGTAGTGACCTTCGCCCTCGCGCGCTCGCTGCTCCTCGCCGATGCCGTGACCCCGGCGGCGCTGGCCGAGGCGCTCTTTCTGTCGGCCACGCGAGGGACGTCGCTCGTTCGCACGCTGCTCGCGGCCCGCGCCATTGACACGCTGCGGCTCGAACAGGTGCTCGAGCGCGGCGAAGCGCCGTACATGCGTCACATCGCTCCCGTGACCGCCCTCGTGGACCGACTGCCTCCGGGGCTCTGCGACCGCCTGCTGGCGATCCCCGTTCGCAGCGATCCGCGCACGGGGACGGTCGACGTCGCGGTGGTGGACGCGCGCGACCCCCACCCCGTCGAGGAGCTGGCTTACTGGCTGAAGGCCCCGGTCCGGGTGGTGCGAACGTCGATCGCCACGATGGAAGCGGCGCTCCTGCGCATCGTGGCCCGCGTCGACTCCGAGCCGGAGCCCGACCCGGGGATGCGAGCCCTCGCGGCCCCCATCTGGACGCCCGCGCCCAGCCCGATCCCGCCGAGCTTCTTTCAGACGCCCATGTACGGTTCGAGCGCCTTCGACGCGGCGGTGGCCGCGCTCGAGGTCCCCACGGACGATCTCGACATCGCGATCCCCCTCACGCGGCGGAACCTCGGCTGGCAGCGCGTCATCGACGTCGGGCCACCGGCCATCGAGAAGGCGACCGACCGGGGGCGCATGCGCGGTCGCTCGGACCCGCCCGACGCGGACCCGATCCTCGATCTGAGGCGACGCAAAGCCACGAGCACCCTTCCGATGCCCGACCACGCGTCGCCGCCGCTGACCGCACGAGGTCCGTTCCCGGGCGAGGCGGCGACGGCCCCATCCGCGGCCTCCCCAGGCGCCGTCAAGCCCGACGCGCTGGCCGCCGTCGTCGGTCGGATGCGCGAGACCCAGGACCGCGACGAGATCCTCGACCTCCTCGTGGAAGGAACGTGCGCGGTGGCCCGGCGAGCGGGCGTCTTCGCCGTTCGCCGCGATGCGCTCACGGGGTGGGCCGGTTCCCGCGATCTCGCGGAACGGCACGCGCTTCGCGCCGTCCGCCTGCCCAACGCGCTGCGTACGGTGTTTCACGAGGCCTTCGATCGCAGCGGCCCGAGCCTGACGCGCATCCCCGCGGACGTCGCCCACGCGCCGCTGGTCGCCGTCATGCGCTCGCCGCCGTCGGGCCAGGTGATCGTCGCCGCCGTGGTGGCCGAGGGCAAGCCGATCGCGGTGGTCTTCGCCGACGGCATCGGCCAGGCGCCCGCTGCGCTCGAGCGCGTCGGCGTCCTCGCGCGCGCCGCAGGCGACGCGCTCGGTCGCCTGCTTCGCGAGCGCCGTGAGAAAAGCGCGTGAGACGCGGAGCGCGGCAGACGCTACGCTCGATCGCGAGCCATGACGTCGCTCTCCATCGTTCATCGCGTCTCGATCCCGGCGCCCCAGACGCACCTCGTTCATGTCGAGATCACGCTGTCCGCGTCGGGTGGACACGCTGGCGCTCTCCCGGACTCCGTGGTCCTCTTCATGCCGGTGTGGACCCCGGGTTCGTACCTCGTGCGCGAGTACGCGCGGCACGTCGAGGGCCTCGCGGCGGAGTCGCCCGCGGTCGCCACGAAGATCCGTAAGAACGCCTGGCGCGTCCAGACCGGCCGGGCCAAGACCGCGGTCGTTCGCTATCAGGTCTATGGCGGCGAGCTCACCGTTCGCACCAACCATGTCGACGAGAGCCACGCGTTTCTCGTCGGCGCCGCCCTGTTCATGGGCGTCGAGGGCCACGAACAGCTCGGAGCGCGCGTCGAGATCGCCGCCCCCCAGGGGTGGCGGGCGGCCACGTCGCTGCCGGTTGCCCAGGTCGCCACGTCGGCGCGCGGGCCGGCCGGGGTGCTCTGCTTCGATGCCCCCGACTTCGACACGCTGGTCGACTGCCCCATCGAGCTCGGCGTCCACCGCGAAGAGCGCTTCGAGGTCTGCGGCAAGCCGCACGGCTACGCCATCTGGCCGGCCAAGGTCGCGAGCGACGCCGACGTGCGGCGTCTCGTCGCCGACACCAAGACGATCCTCGAGACCGAAGCGAACCTCTTCGGCGGGGAGCTGCCCTACGACGCGTACGACCTTCTCCTGCACCTGTCGCCCCGCGGCCGCGGCGGCCTCGAGCACAACGCGAGCGCGGCTCTGATCGCGTCGCCCGGCAGCTTCGCGACGCGCGATGCGTACCTCGATCTCCTCTCGCTCGTCGCCCACGAGGCGTTTCACGCCTGGAACATCAAGCGCATTCGCCCGGCAGGGCTCACCCCGTACCGCTACGGTCACGAGTGCTACACGCGCCTGCTGTGGTGGTTCGAGGGCGGCACGAGCTACTACGACTGGCGCGTGCTTACGCTCGCGCGCCTCTGCACCATCGACGAATACCTCGACCACCTCGCCGCCGAGATCGCGTACCTCGATCAGACGCCGGGGCGCTTCGTTCACGCGCTCGAAGACGCCAGCTACGACGCCTGGATCAAGCTCTATCGGCCCGACGAGAACTCGCTCAACAGCAGCGTGAGCTACTACCGCAAAGGCGAGGTGGTTTGCGCGCTGCTCGACCTCGAGATCCGGGCGCGGAGCAGCGGAAAGAGCTCGCTCGACACCGTCCTCGGTCGCCTCTGGAGGGAGTACGGCGCGGCCGGACATGCCGTCCCCGAAGACGCGATGCAAGAGCTCTTCGAGCGCGTCGCGGGGGCCCCGATGGGCGATCTCTTCGACGCCTGGATCCGCGCGCCCCTCGAGATCGACTACGGTCGCACCCTGGCCACCGTGGGGCTCGCGATCGAACGAACGGCACGACACGACGCGGCGCCTTGCTCGCTCGGGGTCCGCGTGCGCGCCGATAGCGGGCGCTCGGTCGTCTCGACCGTCGCGCGCGGGTCGGGCGCCTGGCGCGCCGGCATCGACGCCGGCGACGAGCTCATCGCCATCGGCGGAATGCGCGTCGAAGGCGCGAGCCTCGAGGCGCAGCTCCGCGGACGCGCCCCGGGCGAAGCGGTCGACGTGCTCGTCGCACGCGACGGACGCCTCCAGACGAAGACCGTCTCGCTCGACGCGCCCAGGCAAGACCGCGTGAAGCTGGTGGCCAAGGCCGAGGCGTCTGCCGGTGCCCGCGCGGAGTTCGCCTCGTGGCTCGGGCAGCCTCACTCGGCGTGGAGCAGCAGCCGCAGCGACGGCTCTGCAACAGCGCCCCCCTCGTCGCGGCCAAAGACCGGAGCGAGGCCATGAACACCCTCCTCCCCAAGTCGCGCGTGGCGTCGGCGACGGAGATGCTCGAGTACGTCCTCCCGCAGCACGCGAACCTCTACGGCACCGTCTTCGGCGGGCAGGTCATGGCCTGGGTCGACCTCTGCGGGGTCATCTGCGCGCAGCGGCACTCGGGGCGGCCCTGCGTCACTGTGTTCGTCGACGACCTGCTCTTCAAGCGTCCGGTGCGCATCGGCCAGGTCGTGCGCCTTCGCGCGCAGATGACCGCGGCGTTCGGGACGTCGATGGAGATCGAGGTCAGCGTCTTCGGCGAAGACACCGTGACCGGAGAGCAATGGCCGACGCTCGAGTGCCGGATCACCTTCGTGGCCATGAGCGACGAGCTCCGGCCCACGGCCGTGCCGCCGCTGCGCCTCGACTCCGACGCCGAACGCGACGCTCATGTCGGCGCCGCGGAGCGCCGGCGGCAACGCCTCGCCAAGCGGTGACCTCACGACGGCCCCCGAGACGCCGCGGCGTTCTTGTGATTTCCTCTCGTCATGACGGACGTGCGGGTCGACGAGCTGGCAAAGCACGTGGGCGAGACGGTCACGGTGCGTGGGTGGCTCTATCATCGCCGCTCCAGCGGGAAGCTTCACTTCCTCGAGGTGCGCGACGGCAGCGGAATCGTGCAATGCGTCGTGGCGAAGCAGAACGTCACACCGGACGCGTTCGCGCAGGCCGACCGCGTCGCGCAAGAGTCGTCGATCGAGGTCACCGGCGTCGTCAAGGAGCACGGCCGGATCAAGGGCACGTTCGAGATCGACGCAGCCGACGTGCGCGTCCTCGCCGCGGTGACCCGCGAGTACCCCATCGGGCCGAAAGAGCATGGCACCGACTTCTTGATGGACCACCGTCATCTCTGGCTCCGCTCCAAGCGGCAGCACGCGATCTTGCGGATCCGGCACACGATCATCAAGGCCGTCCGCGACTTCTTCGACGGCCGCGGATTCACGCTCGTCGACGCACCGATCTTCACGCCGAACGCCTGCGAGGGCACGAGCACGCTCTTCGAGACCGACTACCACGGCGACAAGGCGTATTTGACCCAGTCGGGGCAGCTCTACATGGAAGCGGCGGCCGCGGCCTTCGGCCGCGTCTACTGCTTCGGTCCCACGTTCCGCGCCGAGAAGAGCAAGACGCGCCGGCACCTCGCCGAGTTCTGGATGGTCGAGCCGGAGGTCGCGTTCATGGATCTCGCCGGGGACATGCAGCTAGCCGAGGAGTTCATCGCGTTCGTCGTCGCCCGCGTGCTCGAAGCGCGGCGCGAAGAGCTGAAGGTCCTCGAACGCGACGTCACCAAGCTCGAACGCGTCGTCGCGCCCTTTCCGCGGATCACCTACGCCGAGGCCATCGCCCTCCTCCAGAAGAACGGCCACGCCGAAGCGAAGGCGGGCGACGACTTCGGCGCCGACGAAGAAACGGTGATCTCGTCGCAGTTCGACCGCCCCGTGATCGTTCATCGCTATCCGATGGACCTCAAGGCATTCTACTTCAAGACAGACCCCACCGACCCCTCTCTCGCGCTCAACATGGACATGCTCGCGCCCGAGGGCTACGGCGAGATTGTGGGCGGCGGCCAGCGCGAAGACGATCTCGGCAAGCTCGAGGCCGCGATCGCCGCGCACGAGCTGCCGCCCGAGGCCTTCGAGTGGTTCGTCGACGTGCGCCGCTACGGGACCTTCCCGCACGCGGGCTTCGGCCTCGGCATCGAGCGAACCGTCGCCTGGCTCTGCGGTCTTCCGCACGTGCGCGAAACGATTCCGTTCCCGCGCATGCTCAACCGGCTCGCGCCGTAGCGGCTCGGCGTTCGGCGTTCGGCGTCACTCCGGCAGGATGATGAACATGGCCACCGAAAAAGCAACCCCCAGCCAAGTGGCATCTGAGCCGCTCGTGCGACCGCTACTCGGTCCGGCCTTGCACACGGGCGAGCCGCGCGACGCGTGGCAATTTCCTTCCCCGTGGCATTCGAGAACGTTCGACGAATGACTTCTCCTCCGCGTATCTCCGGCCGATTCCTCAAGTCCCTCGCGGCGCTCGGCAAGACGAGGGCCGGTTCCGCGATCATCTACCGCGTGACGCGCGGCGACCTGCGCATCGATGAGCTCCCGAAGATCGCGCCACGTCACTTCGGCGACGTCCCGCTCGACAACACCCCGATCGGCGGGCGACCGCCGCGTCATGCCGGAGACGCGAGCCTGCCATTTCCGCCCCCGCCGTGGGGCGGTACTTCTGCCACGCGCACGGCAGCCTATGCGGCGGGCACGACGACTCCGGTCGCCGCCGTGCGCCACGCCCTCGATGCGGCGCGCCACCTGGCCTCGAAGCGCCCGTGCATGGGCCCCATTCTCGACTTCTGCGACGACGCCGCACTCGCGGAGGCCGCGGCCTCGGCTGACCGATGGCGTCGCGGTGCACCGCTCGGGCCCCTCGACGGCGTTCCGTTCGTCGTGAAGGAGCAGACCGCCGTGGCCGGGCTGCCTGTCCGGGCCGGAAGCGATCTCACCGACGCGAGTCCGGCCGCGCGCGATGCCACCTGCGTCGCGCGCCTCCGCGCCGTGGGTGCCATCGTCATCGGCACGACGCCGATGACCGAGTTCGGAATGACGCCACTCGGCTTCAATCCAAAGCGCGTGATGCCTCGGAACCCGCACGGCGGCGGGCACGTCGCAGGGGGATCGTCGACCGGCTCGGCGGTCGCCGTGGCGACGGGGGTCGTTCCCCTGGCGCTCGGCGGCGACGGCGGCGGCTCGATCCGCATTCCCTCGGCGCTGTGCGGCGTCTTCGGCATCAAGCCGACGTGGGGCCGCGTCAGCCGCCACGGAGACGTCCTCCCGGGAACCGTGGGGCACCTCGGGCCGATCGCGTCGTCGACGCTCGACCTCGCGCGCTCCCTCGACGTGATCTGCGGCCTCGATGACGGCGACGAACAGACGGCGCTCGCACCGCCGCTGGCCCCAGGCGAGTTGACGCGCGCCCTCGCCCGGGGCGTCCGGGGGCTCAGGATCGGCGTCGAGGCCGGCGAGTGGGCCGATACGTCGCCGGCCATCGCCGCGGCGGGCCGCGAGGCGTTGCGGGCGCTCGAGCGCGAGGGCGCCGTTCTCGTCGACGTCCGGCTCGAGCTGGCACGGTTCGCCGCTCCGGTGGGTTACCTCACGATCGGGCTCGAAGCGCTGGCGTCGTGCTGGAACTGGCTCACGAACGGCGCGGTGTTCAACCCCGATCTCGCCGTCTCGCACGCCGCGCTGAGCCGCGCGACGGCCATCGAGGCGATCCAGGCGCAGCGGCTGCGGGCCGGGCTTCGTCGCGAGGTCGCGAAGACGATGCTCGGCGTCGACCTCCTCGCGCTCCCTACGACAGTGACCACCGCGACGCCCGTGACCGACGCGGAGTTCGACGGCGGGTTCATCGATCCGCAGGCCATCGACGCCATGTGTCGGCACAACTTCCTCGGCAACCTCACCGGCCTGCCGGCGATGAACGCGCCCGTCGGCATCGATGTGCAGGCCATGCCCATTGGCCTGCAACTGGTCGGCGACGCGTGGGACGAGGCCACGGTGCTCGCGGTGGCCGGGCACCTCGAGCGCATCGGAGCCTCCCGCGTCGTCAAGCCCGGCATTCACGTATGAGCTGAGCCTGAGCGAGATTGGCCGACGACGGTCACCGCGCGAGCAGCGCCGCGATGCGCGCCGCGGTGACCCGCGCGACGGCGTGGCCCGCGACTTCTCCGACCCTCGCCCAGTCGCGAGGCTGTGCGGCGAAATGCTGACAGCCGACGAAGAGAGCGGCCGGAGTCTCGGCGAGGAAGGCCTCGACCTCCGCACGCCACGGTCCGTAAAAGAGCCCCATCAGACGGACGCGGAGGCGAAGGTCCCTCGCGAGCCGCGACGCCGCCACCACGTGCTGCCAGCCTTCGAGCTCGCCGGGACCTTCGCGCCCGTTCCCGAGCGTCCGGGCGAGAAAGCGACCCGCCAACACGCCGAACTCGATCGCCTGGGCGATCCCCTCGCCCGTCACGGGGTCGATCCCCGCGGCCTCGCCCACGAGCATGCGACGGCCCTGCGCCAGCCGCGCCGCGGGCTCGAAGCCGCGCTCTGCGTACCGCTTATTCTGGCAGCGCGCGGGGTCGATTCCGAGTCCGCGCAGGCGCTCGGCGAGCAGCGCGCCGAGGTCCGGCCCGTCGCGTGACGCGTCCCGAGGCGTCTTCAAGTGATAGAGCCCGCGGCAGACGAGGGCGCGCCCGTCGACCACGGTCGGAAAGTCCCACGCGTAACCGGCGATGCGCCGGTCGGCCGAGTCGAAGTGCAGGAGCGCACGATCGCGGTCGCCCGGCACCGGCTCCGTGTCGACCTCGATGACCTGAGCACGAAGCTCGCCCGCCCCTAGGCCCATCGACTTGCGCACGACGCTACCGACGCCGTCGCACCCCACGACGACTCGCGCGGCGAGCTCGCCGGCGGTGGTCGCCACGACGATCGCGCCGTCGTCGTCGTGTAGCCGCTCCACGCCGACGCCGTCGCGCACTTCGATGCCCCGCGACGCGGCCGCGCGCGCGAGCGCGTAGTCGAACTCGACGCGGCGGACGACGCGCCCGATCCGCCCTGGACTTGCCTCCGCGGCGCCACGCGCGCCATGAAACGAGATCCCGTCCACATGGGCGCTCGGGACGTCGATCGTCACGCCGAGGTCTCCGAGCAGCGCGTCTCCGCGACCCCCGAGTGCGCCCGCGCACGGCTTCTCCCTCGGGTAACGCGCCTTCTCGAGCACGACGACGCGCCGGGCGAGCCCCGGGGCGGCGTGGGCCAGGGCCAGCGCGGTGGTCGTTCCCGCCGGGCCGCCGCCGACGACGACGATGTCGCGCGAAGTGACGCTCATGACTCGCTCAATCGAGCCGGCTCGCGCTCATGGGCCGAGCTTCCCGCGCAGAGCCTCGTACATCGAGAGATACTTTCGAGCGCTATCGTCCCAGGAGCTGTCGCGGGCCATTGCCCGCGCGACGAGCGATTCGAAGCCGATGGACTCGCGCCAGAGGCCGAGCGCGTCTTCGCATGCGAGGAGCAGCGACGACGCGTCGCTCGCGGCCGCGACGATGCCCGTGCCCGTCGCGTGCGCCACATCGACGGGCTCGACGGTGTCGCGCAGCCCCCCCACCGGGGTGACCACGGGGATCGCGCCGTACCGCATCGCGTACATCTGCGTCAGGCCGCACGGCTCGTCGCGCGAAGGGACCACGAGGAAGTCGGTGCCCGCGAAGATCCGGCGCGCGAGCGTCGGATCGAACGCGACGCGCGACGCGACGCGACCGGGCCAGCGCGCCGCCGCCTCGCGCAGCGCGCCTTCGAGGTCCGCATCGCCGGTGCCGACGAAGGCGAAGCGGGCTCCGCGCTCGACGAGCGCCGGCAAGATCCCGAGGAGCAAGTCGATCCCCTTGAGCCATTGCAGCCGCGAGACCACGCCAAAGAGAGGCCCGTCGCTCGAGAGCCCGAGCTCGGCGCAGAGGGCCTCTTTGCACGCGCGCTTCCCCTGCGGAGCGTCGGCCGCGCCGTAGCGCCGGGCGATGGCGCCGTCGGTCTTCGGATCGAACGACACGGTGTCGATGCCGTTGACGATGCCGAGGAGCTTGCTCGAATTCCAGCGCAGGTGCCCTTCGAGGCCGAAGCCGTGAGGCCAGCGCTGGATCTCTCGCGCGTAGTTTTCGCTCACCGTGGTCACGCGGTCAGCGACGTCGATCGCGCCCTTCATCACGTTGACCGCTCCGTCGTGGCGGATCGAGCCGCCGTCCCAGGCGTCGCGCGGGATCGCGAGGTAGTCGAGCTCGGACGACGGAAAGACGCCCTGGAAGGCGAGGTTGTGGATGGTCAGCACCGTGGGGACGCGAGCCCACGCCGCCCCGCGGGTGCGGCGCGCGTAGAGAACCGCGAGGGCCGCGTGCCAGTCGTGGGCATGGACCACGTCGGGCAGCGCGCCGTCCCAGGCGCGCTCGGCCACCGACAGCGCGCCGCTCGCGAGGGTCGCGAAGCGAAAGGGGTTGTCGGTGAAGGCGCCGCGACGGTCGCCGTAGATCCCGTCGCGTTCGAAGAGCTCGCCGTCGCATAGCAGGCAAACGCGGGGTGCTCCGCTCGCCTTCGGCGGGGCCGACCGGCGGCTGGAGACGGGTGCCGCGGAAGGATCGGCGAGGTGCGTCTCGAGGACCCCGAGCTCGCGCGTGTGCCCGAGGCCGAGGGGCGCGAAGACGGACCGTGGCCACAACCGCGCGTCGGCGGGCACGCGGGTGACGCCGTACTTCGGCGTGACGACGACCACGTCGGCGCCGAGCACGCCCAGCGCTCTCGAGAGGGCCTCGACGGCGTCGCCCAGGCCTCCGGTCCGGGCGAGCGATTCGACCTCGGACGACACCATCAAGACGCGGACGGAGCCCGAGGCCATGGACAGACTGCGGCGTTTACCCCGTCTTCGTTCGGATCGCCACCGTTCGCGCCGTGAGGACCGAGCCGATGAGCGCCAGCAGCACCACGGGCGCCACGTGCCCGAAGAGCATGTGCGCCCCCGACGTATACCCGCAGATCAGGTGCAGAACGACCGCCGCCCAGGTGGCCGCCGCCGTGCCGATCGCCGCGCCGGTCAGCCGCGGGTTCACCGGATCGCTCGCGCGGCGCACGATGGTGAACGCGACGAGCGGACCGATCGAGAAACCGAGCGTGGCGGCGTCGCAGATGAAGTGACGCTTGATGGTGGACGTGTCCTGGAGCATCGCGGGCCAGATCATCGCCACTCCCGCCCACGCGGCCATCAGCGCCACGGGCGTGAGCGTGACGACGGCGACGCGCCATGCGACCGGGCGCCCGAGCATCGAGCGGCCGGGGGTGACGCCCGCCCAGGTGGCCAGCGCGGCGATGGGCAGCCAGGCGAAGACGAGCGCGGCGACATAGGCCGCCGGGCGAGCGTGCATCTTCGGCCCGACGACGGCCAGCGCCGTGAGCAGAGAGGCGAACCCGATCACGACGGCGAGCGCTCTCCGGCGCGACCTCGCGGCGCGCGACGGTACGGGCTCGCGCTCGATGGCGTCGAGGATCCGGGAGCGGAGGTCCGGAGGGGGCAGGCTGCTCACGGCTTGCGCCCCTCGAGACTGGAATCGAGGTCCCCGAGCGCCGCCCGGAGCGACTCGTACGCGCGGTGGGCGCGAAGCTTGACCGCCGCCACGGTCGTCCCGAGGACTTGTGCCGCCTCGGCCACGGTGAGACCTTCTTGCTTGATCAACTCGAACGCCGCCCGCTGCGAGTGAGGCAGCCGCGCGAGGATGTGCTGAACGCGAACCGCAAGCTCGCCGGCGTGGACCAGGTCGTCTGCGCGGTCGAGGCTCGAGACGCCGGGGTCGGGGTCGCCGTCGTCCGAGAGAATGACCCGGCGGTTACGCCGGATGTCGTCGACGAGGAGGCGCCGGGCGATGGCGAAGGCCCAGGGTGTGACCTCGGCGCCGGCGATGAACCGGTCGCGAGCGCGGTGGATCTGCAGCATCGTCTGCTGCAAGAGATCCTCGGCACGAGCGCGGTCGCGTGTCTGTCGTAGGAGGTAACCGAATAGGCGTGGGGAGAGGGCATCGTAAAGCTGACCGAAGGCTGCCGTGTCTCCCCCGGCGTATCGCTCCATCGCGAAATCGGCGTCCGTGCGCGGATGCACGACGCTGCTTGTACCACGCAGCGGCCAAGGGGCCGCCACCGGCGCCAAGGCCGTGACGGCCACCGCCGACGCGGGCGCTCTCGACGGGAGCGTCATCGCCCGCGCATTCATTGAAAACGACTACGTGCCGAAACGGCTCGAGTTTCGCATGCGACCGCGGCCAACCGGGGTTTCGACCCTTGCCTGGCTGGCGCAGGACGACGACGAGGGCTCGCCGCCGGGGTAGCCTCACCGGGCGATGCACGAAGAGGCACGAGCGTTGCTCAGGTTCGTGTCTACGGACAGGATGAGCGACCCACTTCCTCGAAACGCGCCTCGAAACGCGCCTCGAAATGGCCCTCGAAATGCGCCTCAAAATGCGCAGAGAGGGCGCCTTCCTTCCGGCCTTGCCCGGGGGCTCGCGGCCTCGCTCGCTGTGGTCATCATGCTCGCCGCCCTGCGAGTCGGGGCACAAGAGACCGGCGCCCCGGCGGCCCCGCAGAAGCGGCCGCTCTCCGCGCATAGCCCGCTGGTCGAAGGGCTCGACGGGCTCCTCGGCGGGTTCTTCGACGGTTTCCTCGACAGCATCGAGCGCGCCGCTCACCTTTCGCTCATCGCGCGCGACTGGGACGCCGCGCAGCTCCTCCTTGGTCACCTGTCGCCAATCGACGAGGTGCTGCGGGAGCGCTCGAAGCGCATGGTGCTCATGCGGCGGCGCCTTGCCGACGGTCCGCTCGTGCCGTTCGTGCAGCTCGGGCTGGGTCAATGGCGGGTCGACCCCGACATGCCCGGCATTCCGCATGACGTCGTGCTGGCGGCCCAGCTCGGGGCCGGGGCCGAGCTTCGCCTGACCCGCCTCGCGTCGGTCGCGGTGGAGGGCGAGTGCACGGTGATCAACCCGGCCCGGAGCGATGCGCTGTGGATCCACACGTCGGCCCTCTGGGGCGGCTTTCTCGCTGCCCGGGTGAAATTCTGAGCGGCGACGCGCGTGCTAAGGTCCGCGGCTCCCCCGGATGGCCGCCCCGCATGATCTCGTCGCCCGGGCCGCGCCTCGGGCCGCCGAACGTCCGTCGACGCCCGGCGACGTCGAACGCGACCTGGCGCTGCGCGTCAACTGTGACCACGCCGAGCGCTGCGGCGGCTGTCCGCTCCTCGGCCTGACATACGGCGAGCAGCTCGTTCACAAGCGAGCGCGGGTCGCGACCGCGTTCGCGCGCTATCCGTGGCTCGATCTCGCGGCTCCCGAGCCCGTGGCCGCGGCGCTTCCGGTCGTCGGCTACCGCACGCGAGCGAAGCTCATCGTCGCGCGGGGCGGCTCGGTCGGCCTCTTCGCGAAGGGCGGCGGCCATCACGTCGTCGACATTCCACGTTGCCGCGTCCTCACGCCAGCGCTCTCCGCCGTCTCGGCAGCCCTGCGCGAGCGCATCCGGGCAGCGAAGGCCACGGGCGGCGCGCTCGCGCCCTTCGAACCCGACGGGGGCGGGAGCCTTCGCGCGGTCGACCTGCGCGAAGTCCGCGAGGGCCCTGACGCCTCCGGGGCGAGGGTGCTGGTCACGTTCGTCGTCGAGCGAGCGCGCGCGGGGGATCTCACCGCCCTCGGGGGAGCCGCTCGCGAGCTGATGCGGGCTTTGCCCCAGGTCGCTGGCGTCGCCGCGAACTTCCACACGAGCGTCGACGGCCGTGACGGACCGCAGATCCTCGGCAGCGAGACGCGCGCGCTCGCGGGCGTGGCGCGCGCCCCCGACCGCGTCGGAGCCTCGGTTCATTTCGCGACGTTCGGCTCGTTCGTCCAGGCGCACCGCGGCCAGACCGAGCGGGTGCACGCGCTCCTCGCAGAGGCGGTCGGCGTGTCGCGGACCCGCCCTCCCCGTGTGCTCGATCTCTACGGCGGCTCGGGCTCCATCGCCCTGGCGCTGGCCGCCGCGGGGGCGCGCGTCGTGCTCGTCGAGTCGTTCGCGCCGGCAGCCCAGCAAGCCGCGGCCGCCGCCCAGGCTCAGAACCTCGAGGTCGACGCGGTGTGCGCGGACACCGCCGCGGCCCTGAAAGCGCTCGGAGAGAGAGGCGAACGCTTCGACGCCGCTGTCGTCAACCCGCCCCGGCGGGGAACCAGCCCGGCGGCGCGGGAGGCCCTCGCTCGGCTGGCGCCGGCCGTCATCGCTTACGTCTCGTGCGAGCCCGACACCCTGGCGCGCGACCTCGCGCACTTCGCGCGCCTCGGATACCGGCCCGGCGCCCTTCGCCCGATCGACATGATCCCGCTGACCGACGAGGTCGAGACTGTCGCCGTCCTCCACCGGGACGTCATCGTCGTCATCCCGGCGCCCCGCGTCGTCTACGAAGACGACGCCGTGCTCGTCGTCGACAAGGGTCCCCACGAGCCCACGGCGGCGGACGCCAGGTTCGCGGGTTCCCTCCAGGCGCGCGTGCGGACCCTCGCGGGCGCCGAAGAAGCGGTCCCCGTGCACTGGCCCGACGCGGGAACGAGCGGCGTCACGATCTTCGCTCGCCGCCCCGAGCACGTCGTCAAGTGGCAGCGTGCGCTCGGCGCCGCGACCGCGCGCACGATCTACGTCGCCGCCGTGCGGGGCGTGACGCCGTCGAAGGGCTCCATCGCCCGCGCGCTCCAGGAAGGCGGCGCCCTCGTCAGGGCGCGCACGCGCTATCGACGCGCGTCGATCGTCGGCGGCCACAGCGTCTTGCGGGTCGTGCCGGAGCCGCACCCGGGGCACCGCACGCATCCGATCCTCCGGCACCTGGCCTCGATCGAGCACGCCGTGCTCGGCGACGAGCGCTACGGCCACGCGCCTACCAATCGCTACTTCGAAGAGAAGTGCGGCCTCGATCGCACGTTCCTCCACGCGTCGCGGTTCGAGCTCGTCCACCCCGACACCGGGGCGGCGGTCGTCTTCGAAGCCCCGCTGGCCGGCGACCTCGAGGCCGTGCTCGCCGCGGCCGCGAGGTCGAGCGTCAAGCGTTGACGACGCGGTCTTCGGCAGCAGTCACGCGTCGTCCAGATCCTGTCGCTCGTCGTCGTCGTCGTCTCGCATGCCGAGCACGAGCCCCGGCTCGCCGTGGACTTCGTGGCCGGGATCGACGATCGGCGCCACGCCCGTGCCTACCGCCACGAACTCGATCACGTGCGAGTCCCAGCCGTGGCTCCCTTCGCGCGCGTCGACGGCGACGATGCCCGCCGTGGAGCCCGCCGCGCGCGCCTCGGTCTGCATGCGATCCATCGCCAGCTCGCGCGCCTCGTAGAGCCCCTGCGTGAACGCCGGCATCTCCATGTTCTGGCCCGTGCCCGACAGCCAGCCCGCGAGCGAGCGATGCGCCACGTGGTACACGCACACGCCGTGCGCCAGCGCCACCGGACGGAAGCCGCCGCGGACGAGCGCCCAGAAGTCGACCCCCGAGAGATCGCTGGTGAAGGGCCGGCCGTGGCCGTCGCCAGGCCTTGCCGTCTCCTGCGCGGCGTCGCACGGCGGTGCCCATCGCCGTGAACTCCGCGCTGTGGCCGTCGCGCTCGATATCGAAGCGCATGCCGACGATGCCGTCGGCGCCGGCGGCGCTGGCCTGGCTCACGAGGCGATGGATGGCGGTGTGCCGGGCACGGAGCATCAGCGCGGAGACGGCTTCGAGCTCGGTGTTCGTCGTCCACGACGCGGACTGCCACCCGATGTGGAAGTAGCTCGACGACAGCACGAGCTCGACGGGCTCGACGCGAGGCGCGAGAGGAAGGCGTCGACGTTGGTCAGGTCGAGGGCCATACCCGCAGCGATCTGATCGGCGCCGATGGCCACCTGGACCTGCGCACGGCAGTATATACAGGCGTAGAGGCGCCCATCCCGCCCGTCTCGTTGCGGGGCCATCGTCGCGCCGCAGTTGTCGCAACGAACGAGCTCGGCCATCGAACCCTCACGATATCCGAATTCGGCGCGCGGTCGCTACGAAGTCGTCAGGAGTCGACCCGGACCGCCCCGAGCTCGACGCAGAGCTCCCCCAGCACCGCGTCGAGCTCGGGCGCTCGGGAGACGGGCGCCGCGACGGTGAGGTCTCCCCCGTGCTCGGCGAAGACCGCCGCGAGCCCCTCGCTCGCCTCGATGACGCCCTTGAAGAAGACGACGTCGCGGGACCGGATGACGAGGCGGCGCACGACCAGCCCATCGCCCAGGCACGGCGTCACCGGCGTTCGCTTCGTTCCGCTCGGGCCGCCGGAGCTACCGGAACCACGCGAGGCCCTGGAGCCACTACTAGAGCCACTGCTGCTCATTTGAGAGGGGAGGAGATGGCCCGCAGAGGCGCAGAGAGCGCAGAGCCGTGAGAGGGTCCTAAGTGAGCGGCATGGCTCCTAGAGCCACGTTCAGACAAGAGGGTCCTCCACCTCGACCGGCTCGACCTTCGTCGCCCGGCGCCGCTTGACGTGCTCCTTCACGTACTCGACGAGCTTCTCGACGTACGACTCGAGCGGCGGGCACGACGAGACCCCGAGCGAGACGAGGAGCTCGTCGGCGTCGTGCGCATCGTAGGTGACGTTGGTGGTCAGCGTGTCGAGGAGCACGCGGGGGCTCTTCGCGATGCGCTCGAGGCCCGGCGCCCGCAGAAGCGCCTTCGCGAGGTTGGCGGGAATCGAGCCGCGCGGGCTTCGCCGACCGCCCGCGCGAGCGACGAGCTCGAAGACCTTGCGGGTCGTGAACGGTTGAGGATCGACCAGGTGGAACGTTCGACCTCGGGAGCGCGGGTCCCGGCCGAGCGCCACCGACGCCCGCGCCACCCAGTCGATGGGAACCAGGTTGAGCGCCTCGTCGCCCGGTCCCGGCAGCGGCAACGCCAGATCGGGAGGCGACGTGACGACGAGCAAGATGAGCAGATACGGCCCGTCGAAGCGATCGACCTCACCGGTCCGCGAGTCGCCGACGATCGTCGCCGGGCGCACGACGCAGATCGGTACGCGGTCCATCGCGCTCCGCATGATCTTCTCGGCGCGCGCCTTGGTCTCCTCGACCACGGTCCGGAACGACTGCCCCGCCTTGAGATCGGCTTCGCGTACGAGACCCGTCCGGTCACCGGAGACGTGGACCGTCGAGTGAAATACCAGCGACTCGAGATGATCGCAGCTCGCCGCGATCTCGATGGCTTCGCGCGCGCCGCCCACGTTGACGCGCTCGGCGGCCGCGGAATCGACGCCCAGGTGCGTCACCTGGGCGCAGTGGTGGATGTGGGTGACCTCGCGCGCCAGCGATTTGAACTCGAGGCCCGAGAGACCGAGGTCGATCGCCGCGGCGTCGCCTTCGACGACCCCCACGCGGTCGCGCTGCTCGGCCGGCAAGTCTTCGAGAAAGGCGCTCGCGTCCGCGAGGAACTTGGGGCGAACGACCGCGCGGACGCGCGCCCGCGGGTCGCTCTGGACAATCTCGGTGCAGACAGTCCGCGCGAGGAGCGACGGAAAACCGGTCACGAGCACGACATCGGCGGCGGACATGGGCAGCGCGGGAGCTTAGAACAACCCGCCCCCCATGCGGACCCCCTCGGTCAAGATCGCGTCGGCGACGTCGACGCCACCGACACGAGACCAGCGTGACCCGCAGCCGAGGCGACGCACGGCCGCGCTCTCAGCTCAGGGAGCGCAGTGGATGCCGGTCTTCGAGCCTTCGCAGCGCCCGAACCCCGCCGATTTGCACGAATAGGAGCGGGGGCGGCCAGCCGCGCAGTACTTGATGACGCCTTCGTCGCAGCGCACACGATCGTTCGGATCGCAGGCGCCGCTCGGCAACGGCGACGCCACGCAGGCTCCGACCGCCGCCCCGGCTCCCGGCGCCTGGTTGCACGCCAGGCCGGCGGCGCTGCACTCGACCTTCACCTCATGGCCGTTGAAGCAGCCGACCGCCGCGTTGGCATCGCAGCGACTCGAGCCCGCGCCGCACGGCGGACCGCTGGTCGCGCACCCGGCTGCGCCGTCGGGTCCGACGGCGCAGCGCAGGCCGAACGCTGCGCAGTCGAGGCTCGCCAGCTTGCCCTTCTCGCAGTGCAGGAGGTGCGTCCCCGACCCCGAGCACCTTGGCTTGTCGCCCTCGACGATGGTGGTCGGACACGAGCCCAGCGAGCACGTAGCCTGGCCGCTTTGCACGAGGCACTGCTCGCCCCCGCGCGGGCAATCGCGCACCGCCAGAGTCTGGTCATGCCAGCACGTGAGCGCCCGCCCGTCGACGTCGCAGAAGCTGATGATCCCCTGCTTGCCGCGGCCGACGCACGCGTCGGGGCTTGCTCCGTGCAGGGCGCACGATCGCAAGCTCGCGCACGAATCGGACTGGAGCCCGCACTCGCGGATCGTGAGGGAGAAGTTGACCGCGGAGGCGGAGCTCATCTCTTCGGACATCTTCTTCACGCAGGAGCCGAAGTCGTCCGGAATGAGCGACGACGGGATGGGCAGGCGGTCGCACGACGTCAGGAGGGCGCACATTCGCTCGACGGCGCTGATGTCGGGAGGCACGACCTGGCTGCGCTGAGCGTTGGAGGCGATGCTCGACCCGCTCGACGGCGCGGCGACGACGCCCGCATCAGGCGGCCCCGGCGCCGCGAGCAAGGAGGGCGGCGAGGTGCGGGGCGAGGTACCAGGCGAGGTACCAGGGGTCGGCGACTCGCCCGCGGCCTCGGACGAGGTGGCGCTGGCCAGGGCGATGGCGACCGTCGCGATGACGCCCGTCAGCGCGCGCACCGTGGCCGATGCCGATGCCCTCGCCGACGCCCTCGCGCCCCGTGCGACCGCGGGAGGGGCGCCTGTCCCTTCAAGCGGGTTCATCGGCTCCCTGAGTTCTCGTCGCGGCACGGCTCCTCCGCTCGCTCCTGCAAGCCTCTATCATGACGTTGGCCGGCGCGTGCTTATTCTCCAGCCAGTTACCCGCCGCGAGCGAGACGGCTCACATTGGCGCTTTCGTGCTTTGGCGCCCGGCGCTAAGTTCCCGCGGCGGTGCGGCGTCGATGCGCCGGCCCGGGGCCGCGAACAGGCGGCGGAGACCGACATGATTCAGGACGTCCAGAAAGAGTTGGCGAGCGCGCTCTCGAAATCGCACGAGGCCCTCAAGCGGGAGCTCTCCAAGCTGCGCGCCGGTCGGGCGAACTCGAGCCTGCTCGAGGGCATCAAGGTCGACTATTACGGCACGCCCACGGCGCTCGGACAGATGGCTCACATCAACATACCGGAGCCCCGGCTCATCACCGTCAAGCCGTGGGACAAGACGATGGTCAAGGCCGTCGAGAAGGCGCTCCGCGAGAGCGATCTCGGTCTCAACCCCCAGGTCGACAGCGACGTGGTGCGCATTCCCCTCCCCCCTCTGACCGAGGAGCGGCGCAAGGAGTTTGTGAAGATCGCGCGCAAGTACGGCGAAGACTGCAAGGTGGCGATCCGCAAGGCCCGCCACGACGCGCTCGACATGTTGACGCAGATCGAGAACGACGGCGAATCGAGCGCCGACGACGTCGACCGCGGCAAGAAAAAGGTGGAAGAGCTGGTGCAAGATTCCGTGAAGCACGTCGACTCGACCATCTCGCACAAGGAAAAAGACATCCTCGAGGTCTGATGTGGCGAGGGTCGGAAGACGTCGGGATTCGTCACGAGTCGTCGCGATAACCCGCGCTCACGCCAGCGCTCCCAGCAGCAAGACCTCCGATAACATCTGCCCCACGCCCGCCCGCGCACGCAGCCTCAGGCACGACGCTGCTCGCCGCGCATCCGACCGATCTTTTCGAAACTTGACGCCGCCTCCGAGGATCCCCCGCCCATGACCTGCTTGACACCCTCCGAGGTGGGTGAAACTCTTTTCTCGTTGGAGGAATCGTCGTCTTGATGCGGGCACTTGCGGCCGGGCTGAGCGACGTCGGGCTCCAGCGGGAGCACAACGAGGATTCGTTCGTCGTGCTCAAGGAGTACGACCTCTTCGTCGTGGCCGATGGAATGGGCGGCCACCGCGCCGGCGACGTCGCGTCGCGCATCGCCACCGAGACGATCTCGGAGTTCTTTCGCAGCACTGCGAACGAAGACGTCACGTGGCCGTTCCACTTCGACACGAACCTCAGCGAAGAAGAGAACCGCCTCCTCACCGGGATCCGGGTCGCCAACCGCCAGATCTACGAGCGATCGACCCGATCGCGCGAGTATCACGGCATGGGAACGACGGTCGTCGGGGCCATGTTCAGCGCACAGAAGGGGCGCATGTACATTGGCCATGTGGGCGACTCTCGGTGTTACCGGGTTCGTGCCGGCAACATCCAGCTTCTGACCCGCGACCACTCGCTCATCAACGACTACCTGCTCGCCATGCCCGACCTGACCGACGAGCAAAAGAGCGAGCTCCCGAAGAACGTCATCACCCGTGCGCTGGGCATGCAGGACCACGTGGTGGTCGACCTCCAGCACGACGACCCCCGCCCCGGCGACGTGTACGTCCTCTGCTCCGACGGTCTCAGCGGCATGGTGTCCGACGGCGACATAGAGCAGATCGTCACGGTCGCCACCGACATCCGCGAGGCCTGCCGGAAGCTCATCCAGCGAGCCAACGAGCGCGGCGGGGAAGACAATATCACCGCCGTTCTCATCAAGCTCGAAGACCCCGAGCACGCCACGGCCGACAAGTCCGAGAGCCGCGCTGGCCCAGCCAATGGCGCCAACGGTGAAACCACCGAAGACGACGACACCCGTCCGGCGCACGCTTGACCGTCTCCTGACGAAAAGGTACTGCGGGGCCGAATGGTTCAAGTGATCGTTGGCGCGCTCGGTTGGTTCTGCGTCCACGTGATGGCCGCGCTCTCCTATTTCGGGGTCGCCCTCTTGATGGCGATCGAGAGCGCCTGCATCCCGCTCCCGAGTGAGCTCATCATGCCGTACGCGGGGGCGATGTCGCACCCGGCGGTGGCGGCGGCGCTGCAAGATCTCTACGGCGTCGAGGTCCCGGCGTTCAATCTGATCCTCGCCGCCATCGCGGGGGCGCTGGGCTGCAACCTGGGCAGCGAGGTCGCCTACTGGGTCGGCGCGAAGGGCGGCCGGCCCGCCATCGAGCGATACGGTCGCTACCTGCTCATCTCGAAGCACGAGCTCGCGCTGGGCGACCGCTGGTTCGCCCGGCGAGGCGAGATCATCATCCTGCTCGCGCGCATGCTTCCGGTGGTCCGCACGTTCATCGCCTTTCCTGCCGGCGTCGCGAAGATGAACCGGGCGAAATTTCACGCCTACACGTTCATCGGATCGCTCCCGTGGTGCCTGGCGCTCGGCTATGCCGGGCAGCGCCTCGGGCTCGAGCTCCTCGACGAGCATTCGCCGCTGAAGAGCTTCATGCACAAGTTCGACGCGGTCATCGCGGTCGCCATCCTCGGGGCCGCTGCGTACTTCGCCTGGTCGCGTTACAAGGTCTACCGGCACTACAAGGCCGAGGGCGGCACGTCGCCGATCGACTGAGCTCGAGGATCCGGCCGGCGGCCAGGCGCGCCGAACGGCGCTACGCTTCTCGGATGGCGCAACGGGTCCCGGCTCTCGATCGGGTCTTCACGGCCGAGGGCGAAGGCCCCGGCGATCTCGAGACTCTTCGCATCGCCGCCGCCGCGTGGCGCAGCCAGGTGCTCGCCCCGGCGACCTCGAAGGTCCCGTCGCGGCGCGCGCACTTCGAGACGTGGAGCGGCCTCGACGTCCCTGACGTCCTCACGCCGGCCGATGTTCCGGGCGACTACCTGCGCGACCTGGGCATGCCGGGTCAGTACCCCTTCACCCGCGGCGTCCAGCCGACGATGTACCGCGGCAAGCTCTGGACGATGCGCATGTTCGCGGGGTTCGGCACCCCCGAGCAGACGAACGAGCGCTTCAAGTATCTCCTCGCGCAAGGCCAGACCGGCCTCTCGACCGCCTTCGATTTCCCGACCCTCATGGGATACGATAGCGACAGCCCGCGGTCGCTCGGCGAAGTGGGAATGTGCGGCGTCGCCGTCGATACGCTGCGCGACATGGAGGTCCTCTTCGCGGACATCCCGCTCGAGCAGGTCACGACGTCGATGACGATCAACGGCCCGGCGATCGTCCTCTTCGCGTTCTACGTGGCGCTGGCCGACGCGCGCGGCGTCCCGCGTGACCGGATCGGCGGCACGGTGCAGAACGACTGCCTCAAGGAGTTCATCGCTCAGCACGCCTGGCTCGTGCCTCCCCGGCCGGCGATGCGCCTCGTCACCGACATGATCGAGTTCGGCGCGCGCGAAGTGCCGCGATGGAACACCGTCAGCATCAGCGGCTACCACATTCGCGAAGCCGGCGCGACGGCGGCTCAGGAGCTTGCCTTCACGCTGGCCGACGGCATCGCCTACGCGCAGAGCGGCGTCGACCGAGGGCTCGCCATCGACGACTTCGCGCCGCGCCTCTCCTTCTTCTTCGACGTGCACAACGACTTCTTCGAGGAGATCGCGAAGCTCCGCGCAGCCCGGCGCATGTGGGCTCGCATCGTCAAGGAGCGGTTCGGAGCGAAGAAGGCCGAGAGCCTGAAGCTCCGCACTCACGCGCAAACGGCGGGAGTGTCGCTGACGGCGCAGCAGCCGCAGAACAACGTGGTGCGGGTCGCCCTCCAGGCGCTGGCGGCGGTGCTCGGCGGGACGCAGTCGCTCCACACGAACTCGCTCGACGAGACCTACGCGCTCCCGACCGAGGACGCGGTGACCATCGCCCTCCGGACGCAGCAGATCCTCGCGGAGGAGACGGGCGTCGCGAGCACCATCGACCCTCTGGCCGGGTCGTACTTCGTCGAGGACCTGACCCGGCGCATCGAAGAAGAGGCGACGAAGACCATTCGCCGTATCGACGAGATGGGCGGAATGGTGGCGGCGATCGAGAAGGGCTACCCGCAGCGCGAGATCGCCGCGAGCGCGTACCGCTTCCAGCGCCAGCTCGACGCGGGCGAGCGCGTGATGGTCGGCGTCAACAAGTACAGCACCGAAGCGAGCGGTCCCATCCCGCTCCTTCGCGTGGACGAGGGCGTGCAGGAACGTCAGGTCGCGAACTTGCGCCGGGTGAAGGCGGAGCGCGACCCCGCGCGCGTGGCGAGCGCCCTCGGGACCGTGCGCGAGGCGGCGGACAAGAAGGCGGGAGCGCCGGGCAGCAACCTCGTGCCGCCGATCATCGACGCGGCCAAGGCGTACTGCACGCAGCAGGAGATCTGCGACGTGCTGCGCGAGGTGCTCGGTACGTACTCCGATCCGGCCGAATTCTGACGGGCGCGCTCCGCCGCCGGGCTCGCCCGCCGACCAGCGCCTGCCACGCCGCGCCGGCGAGCGCGAAACCTGAGCAGATCAGGCGCCCGCGCGTGACCAACGAGCATGGGCACCCTCGCCACCCTCGCCACCCTCGCCACCCTCGCTAGCCTCGCCACCCTCAGCCGCGCGCGGCGATACCTTGGCGCCGGCCTGGTCGTTCTGGCGGCGTGCGGGTACGACGACCCGCAACCCGCGCGCAACCAGGGCCGGAGCGGGACAGCACGGTCACGGCTCGAGTTCGAGCGGGGGCCTCGCCGCGGGCGACGACGCGGGGGCCGTCGGAGCCGGCTCCGACGACGCTACCGCACTCTACCGGTATTCGTGGTTCAGCGCGGGCCCCATCGCGAGCGCGGAGCTCACGAACAGCGACAGCTCGCTGACCGATCTCGGCAAGACCTACGTGGGCCTCCCGCAGAACTGCCCCTGACGCCCGGCGTTTCCATGGGCCCGGACGGCGCTCTCCCCACGCCAGGGAGACACCGGGACACTTGAGCGACCCGCACTGACGTTTGAACTTGAAAGTGAATATCAGTTCGAGTAGAGTCTTAGGGTGCTGGACGTTGCCGTGTTGCCGCTTCGCGCGGTCGGCCTTGTTACCCTCGCCTTGCTCCTTGGCTCTTGCGGCTCCTCCGGGCCCGCGGCCAGCCCGCCGTCGCCGGACGCGGGGCCGGCGCCGATCACGAACGCGCGCCTCGACCAGATCTTTTCCGGCGCCACCACCGAGCAGTTCGACAGCTTCACCAGGGGCGACGGCTTCTTCGATCTCCCGTTCGCCGAGGTCGACGGGCTCGGCCCGCTCTACGTGAACGTCTCCTGCGGCCTGTGCCACGACAACGGCCTCCGCGGCCCCGGCTTCGACCAGCGCATGGTGATGGTCGAGGCCGACGGCTTCACGACCGCGGCCGATCAGTCACCGATCCTTTACGGCAACGAGATCCGGGCACGACTGAGCGCGGGTGCGACGACGCTCGTGAACCCGCCCGACCTGCCGGACGTGAAGGTCACGATCCGCACGCCGCCGGCGATCGTCGGTCGCGGATACGTCGAGGCCGTTCTCGACAGCGAGATCGTTCGGGTCGCCGCCGAGCAGTCCACGCGCACCGACGCGATTCACGGGCGGGTCAACTACGTCACGTACAGCTCGAAGACGACCGCGAACGCTGCATTCAACCCGCACGCCTTCGGCGACACGGTCATCGGCCGCTTCGGCCTCAAGGCCCGCATTTCCACGCTCGACGACTTCGCGGCCGATGCGTTCCAGAACGACATGGGCATCACGAGCCCGCTGCGCCCGGTCGAGCTCCCGAACCCGGACGGGCTGACCGACGACGCCAAGCCGGGCGTCGACATCGAGGCGAGCATCATCGACCAGATCGCGACGTACATGCGCCTCACGGCGATTCCGACGCGCGTGAACCTGACGCCGGCGGGGAGCGCGCTCTTCGATCAGGTCCAGTGCAGCGTGTGCCACGTGCAGACGCTGAAGACGCGCTCGGACTACCCCGTCACGCAGCTCGCGGGGATCGATGCCCCGATTTACAGCGATCTCCTCCTGCACGACATGGGCCCCGCGCTCGCCGACGGCATGCCCGATGGCATGGCCAGGTCGTCCGACTTCCGGACGACGCCGCTCATCGCGCTCAAGTACATGCAGGCCTATCTGAACGACGGACGGGCCCACACGATCGAGGACGCGATCGCGATGCACGGAGGCGAAGCAACGGCGTCCGTCGCGGCCTTCCAGCAGCTCTCGGCCGCCGACCGGGCGACCCTGGTCGCCTACGTCCAGGCTCTTTGACGAAGTGACGTTGATTCGCGAGGAGACGACAGATGAAGGGATGGATGAAGTGCGCGCTCGGGGTCACGATGACACCGGTCATGGGGGCGGTGACCGCGTGCAGCTCGAGCAGCGGCGCCGCGAGCGCGCCGAAGACCGACGCGCAGTTCCAGCAGGAAGCGACGCAGGGAATGCACGATTCGCTGCAGACGGACCTCAAGGCGCTGGTGAAAGCGGCGACCGATATGCAAGCGGCGGCGCCGGACCACCCCTGGGACGAGACCGATCCCGCCGTGCCGGTGATGGAGGCCGCCTGGATCGCCGCGCGCCACGCGTACGAGCACGTCGAGGGCGCCACCGCGCCGGTCTTTCCGGATATCGACATCTCGATCGATGGCCGCGTCGAAGACTTCTCGATGGGCGCGGGCACCGGCGCGCTCAACGCGACGAGCGACATGTTCAGCGACCAGGGGATGACCGGGCTGCACGCGGTCGAGCGCATCCTCTACGCGAGCGTCACGCCGGCCTCGGTGGTCGCCTATGAAACGGGGCTGGGCTACGTGCCGCCGCAGTCGTACCCGAAGACGCAGCAAGACGCCGACGACTTCAAGAACAAGCTCTGCGCGAAGATCATCACCGACGCCACCGATCTGCTCAACGGGTGGACGCCGGCCATGATCGACATCGGGAGCGCGTTCAGCGGCCTCACGTCGCTGATGAACGAGCAGAAGGAGAAGGTCACGAAGGCGGGCCTCGACCAGGAAGAGTCGCGCTATTCGCAGCGGACGATGGACGACCTTCGCCAGAACCTCGCCGGGACGACGATCATCTATGCCGTCTTCTCGCCCTGGATCAAGTCGAAGGCCGGGGGCAGCGACGTCGACGCCAAGGTGAACGCGAGCTTTGTCGGCCTCAAGTCGGTCTACGACAGCGCCGCGTACGCCGGCGACGCGTTCCCCAAGCCGCCCGCCGACTGGAGCGACGTCACGCCGAGCGCCGCCGACCTGATGACGCCGTTCGGCCAGCTCTATACGGCCGCCGACTCGGCGGTCGACGCGACGAAGGCCGACTCTACCGTCTCCGAGATGAACGACGCGGCGGCCCTCTGCGGGCTACCGACGTTCACCGAGTGATCATGAGCCCGACCGCCGGCATCTCCCGCGCGTTGCCCGCACTCGTCGTCTCGGCGCTCGTCGCCGGCTGCGGCGGCGGGGCCGATGCGAGCGACGGAGGAACGGCCGGCGCCGGCGTCCCGGTGTACGCGCCGGCCTTCAAGGACTTTCACTCGTGGGCCTCCACGCCCGGCGTCGGCCCCCCCGACGCCGCGGCGGATCTCCTCGCCGCGGTCGATGGCGGAGCGCACTCGATGGGCCCGATGACCGCGTACATCAACGCGAGGCCGCCGCCCGGGAGCACCTCGTTTCCGGTCGGGACGATCATCGTGAAGGAGGTCAACGTCGGCGAGCTCACGACGCGCAAGATCTTTGCGATGCAGAAGCGCGGCGGAGGCTTCGATCCTGGCGGCGCCGTTGACTGGGAGTGGTTCGAGCTCCAGAACCTCGACGCCGACAACGTGCGGATCGTTTGGCGCGGCAACGGGCCCCCCAACGGCGAGACGTACGGCGGCAACCCCGCCACCTGCAACGATTGCCACGCGGGCGCCAAGACTAACGATTTCGTGTGGACAATGGGATTCGAACTCTCGTCGTTCTGAAAGGTCAGCCGTGCATAAGTCCAGGTGGATTGCCCCCGCGATCGTCGTAGCCGTCTGCTCGTCGTCCGTGTTCGCGCGCGCCAATCCACGCCCGCTCCCGTTCACGTACAACTACGAGACGCTGCCCGAGGGCGACGCCGAGGTCGAGCAATACGTCGACCTCGTGCCGGTCAAGGCCGAGTCGCAGATCTCGGGAGCGAACGTCTGGTACACCGCGACGCAGTTCCAGACCGAGCTCGAATACGGCATCACCGACCGCCTCGAGATGGCCATCTACGGCGCGATCGCGCCCCGACCCGGAGAGCAATACGTGAACACCGCGGTGCTCACGGAGGGCACGGGCCTCAAGGAGCGCCTTCGCCTTCGCCTCGCCGACGAGGGGGCCTGGCCGATCGACGTCGCGCTCTACGGAGAGGTCGTGGAGTACGAAGACGAGTTCGAGCTCGAGGCGAAGATCATCCTGCAAAAGCGGATCGGCGACCTCCGCGTCGCGGCGAATCTCTGGGCCGAGCGCGAGTGGCTCTACTCGGCGAACCAGCAAGACTGGGTCATCAACCCGACCCTGGGCGCGACCTATCAGGTGACTCCCCTCTTCAGCGTCGGCATCGACTCCTGGCTCCGCGACGAGTTCCCGAGCTCTCCGCCGCCGACTCGGCCCTTCTCCCTCCGGCCGCAAGCCTTCGTGGGCCCGGCGGTCATGTTCGACTTCGGGAAGATCTGGTGGTCGACGGCGGTCTACGCCCGCGTCACCGAGCTCGATCACACGGCGGCGCCAAACGACAACTACGGCCCGATCTGGGTGCGCAGCGTGGTCGGCGTCGGGTTCTAGAGGTTCCAGAACCACTCCTCAAAGACCCTCGATGAGCGTCCGCGCCGCGTCCTGACCCTGCCGGATGCAGTCGGGGATCCCGATGCCGTCGTAGCCGCCGCCCGCGATCGCGACCCCGGGCGCGACGGCGGCGAGACGCCGGCGAAGTTCGAGCATGATGCCGGCGTGGCCCACGCGCATCTGCGTGCTCCCCCGTTCGAATCGAAACACGCGGGAGAGCACGGGCTCGGCAGTGAGGCCCATGAGCGACTGGAGTTCGCTGCGCGCGAGGGCAACGAGCGAGGCGTCGTCGCCGCGGAGGTGCTCCGTGGCGAGCGGCCCGCCCACGAAGACTCGCATTCGCTCGAGGGCTTCGTCGTGGGTGCCCGCCACACGCGCCGCGGCGTACGGGGGGATCGCGAGCAGCACCGCGTCGGCCTCGAGCGCGCCGCCGCCGTGCGTCGACAGGGCCCATCCGCTGCCCGCGCGCGCGAGCGCTCGAATGCCCGCGCCGCGGCGCAGCTCGACGCCTTCGGCGCGAAGGCGCTCCACCATGGCGTCGAGGAGTTCGCCCACGCCGCCGCCGAGCGACACGAACGCGCTCCCTTCGCGGCCGTCGCCGTTCGACGCGCGGCGCGCCCGCTGCTGCGCGCGCATGCCGCGAACGAGCGACCCGTGCTCGCGCTCCATCGCCACGAGCTTGGGGAACGCGGACCGCACCTAGAGATCGCTCGCGTCTCCCGCCGAGATGCCCCCGAGGAGCGGCGCGACGAGGCGGTCGGCCGCCTCGCGGCCCAGGCGGCGCCGCGCGAAGTCCGCGATCGACTCGTCGCCCGCGTCGTCGCGACGGACCGGGACGAGGAGCTCGAGCGCCATCCGGAGCTTGCCCGGCAGGGAAAAGAGCTGCGTCCGCGTGAGGGCCGCGAGCTTCGTGGGGACGCCGAGCACGAGGCCCTCGGGCACCGCATGCAGCGCGCCGTTCCACGCGATGTAATAGCGGCGGTTGGCCTCGTTCGTTCCGATGAGCGCGCCGCCGAGGCCGAGCTAGCGCGCGAGGGCAGACGCGTGCGGTTTGCTCGCGACCCACGAGTCGGCGCCGCCGTCGAGCAAGAAGCCGCCGGCCCGCGCCGTCACGATGTTGCCGCCGAAGCGCGGCATCTCTTCGATGACGGTGATGGCAAGGTCGCGGCGCAGCTCGCGCGCCCGGGCGAGCGCGGCGTGCGCGGCGGCGAGCCCGGTGACGCCGCCCCCGACGACGACGAGGCGCTTGCGTTCAGCCATGACCCAGGAGCGGACGGGCGACCGCCGCCAGGACGTCGACGAAGTCATCGTCGGCGTTGAGCGAGGGCACGCGCGCGTACGCCATTCCGCGCTCCGCCGCCATGTCCCGAGCTTCGAGGTCGAGGTCGTAGAGCACCTCGACGTGGTCGGCGAGAAAGCCGATCGGCGCGATCACGACGCGCCCCGAGCCACGCGCCGCCGCGGCGTCAAGGGAAGTGCGGAGGTCCGGGCCCAGCCACTCGATGGCGGCGGGGCCGGGCGACATCCCCTGGCTCTGGAACGCCACGACGACGTTCAAGTCCGTCGGGACACGAGCGCGCACCGCCCGCTCGACCGCCGACGCGGCGGCGCGAAAGTCGCGCTCGTAGGGATCGCCCGCGGCCACGACCGACACCGGAAGGCTGTGGGCCGTCAAGAGGAGCGTCGTCGGTGACGCCGGCTCCGGAGAGCGGCCGAGCGTGGATACGATACGACGCGCGAACGCCTCGCAGAGATCGGCGCGCTCACCCCAAGACGGCGCGGTCGTGAGCTCGACGCCCATCCCCTCGACGGCGCGCTGCCCGTCATCGGCGTAGACGTGGACCGAGTGCTGCGCGAGCGGGAGGAGGACGACGCGGCGCACGCCCGCTTCGACGAACGGACCGACGACCTCGCGGACGTACGGGTGCCAGAGGCGATTGGCCGCGGCAGCGGGCACCCCGAGGCGCGACGCCAGCTTGCCTGCGAGCTCGGCGTTGATCCGGTTGAGAGGCGAGCCGCCGATGGCCTCGTAGCGATGGCGAAGCTCGGCGATGAGCTCCGGTGGGGCCGGTCGACCACGACGCACGTTGGTGACGAACCCCGCGAGGTCTTCCAGATTCTCGACGGTGCCGTGCGAGACGAGGACCACCGCCTCGACGCTCATCGCGCGCTGGCCTGGTGCACGTGCTCGACCACGGCCTTCACGTTGTCGACCGGCGTCTCGGGCGTGATTCCGTGCCCGAGGTTGAAAATGTGCCCTGGACGGTTGCCGGCCGCGTCGAGCGCGCGCTGCGCGTGCCGGATCGCCACGTCGCGCGTGGCGAGGAGTGCGCACGGGTCCATGTTTCCTTGCACGCCCCGGTCATAGCCGATGCGCTTCCATGCTTCGTCGAGCGGGGTGCAGAAGTCGACGCCGATGACGGTGCCGCCCGCGTCGCGCATCGACTCGAGGAGCGTGGACGTGCCGACCCCGAAATGAATGACGGGCACGCCCGTGGTCTGTACGTCGGCGAGGATGCGGTGCACGTACGGGTGCACGAACTCCGCGTAGTCGGCGGGCGCCAGATCGCCGACCCACGAGTCGAAGACCTGGATGGCGTCGGCGCCGGCGGCGACCTGCGCGCGCAGGTAGCGGCGCACGACTTCGCTCAGCGTCGTCATCAGCGCCGCCCAGGCGTCGGGGGCGCCGAACATGAGCCTCTTGGTCTTCGCGAAGTTCGCGCTCTTGCCGCCTTCGATGAGGTAGCTCGCGAGCGTGAAGGGGGCCCCGGCGAAGCCGATGAGCGGAACCTCGAGCTCGCGCTTGAGGAGCTTGATCGTCGAGAGGACGTACGGGAGCGACTCTTCGGGGTCGATGACGCGAAGGCGGTCGATCTGCGCGCGGCTCACGACGGGCTCGTGAATGACCGGCCCCTCGCCCTTGGCGAACTCGAACGAGGCGCCCATCGGCTCGAGCGGCAACAGGATGTCCGCGAAGAGGATGGCCGCGTCGAACCCGAACTTCAGGGGCTGGAGCGTGACCTCGGTCGCGATCTCCGGCGTCTTGCAGATCTCGATGAGCGTCCGCGTCTCGCGAATCTTCCGGTACTCGGCCATGTAGCGCCCGGCCTGGCGCATGAACCACACCGGCGTCCGCTCCACCGGTTCCCGACGACACGCCCGCAAGAAAAGGTCGTTCACGCCGCAAGCCTAGCCCGTCATCCCCTCACTCGCCTCACTCGAGAGGGGGAGAAACCGCGAAGGCGCAAAGACGCGAAGTTTTGGGGTTGGGCGGTCGCGGGGGACGCTTCGATCCGAACGGGAACGTCGCGACGCAAGCACAGCCTTCGCGTCTCTGCGCCTTTGAGTTTTCCCTCGAGCGCGTGGCGGTCAGATCTTCTGGTTGTAGTTGGTGTTTTCGAGGAGAATGACGTTGGTCTTGCTGCGGGTCTCGCCGACGTTGGTCACGTAGACGGCCGGTTGGTCCTGTACGGGGCAGACCTTTTCACAAGCGCCGCAGCCCACGCAAAGCGAGGGGTCCACGTGGGGGCGCTGGAGATGAACCGTGTGGTACGCGGGGGGGCCGCCGTCGGCGGCGGGCTTGCTGTCGCGGACGGTCGCGTCGACCTCTTCGACCCAGATCGCCTTGGGCGAGGTGGGGCAGAACTCTTCGCAGACGATGCAGGGAGTCTGCATCGACCACGGAAGGCACCGGCCGTGGTCGTAGAACGCCGTGCCGATCTTGATTGGGGGCTGGCCCTCCCCCATCTTCTCTTTCTCGCTGATCTTCTGGATGGCTCCGGTCGGGCAGACCTGCCCGCAGAGCACGCACGAGAACTCGCAGTAGCCGATGCGGGCGATCAAGATCGGCGTCCATAGCCCCTCGACGCCCGCCTCGAAGAACGCGGGGTGGAGCGCGTTGTTCGGGCACACCTTCATGCACTCGGCGCAGCGGATGCACCGCTCGAGGAACCCGCGCTCCTCGACCGCCCCCGGCGGGCGGATGACCTTCGACTGGTAGTTGACGTCGAGCGAGTCGGCGACGCGCGCCGCAGGCAAGAAGACCGCCCCCGCCCCGAGGGCCGCGAGCGCGGTCCGGCGCTCGGTGTCGGGCGCGACGACGGTGCTCCGGCGGTTCGGCAGGAACGTGAACTTGATCACGTCCTCGGGGCACGCGTTCTCGCAATTCATGCACATGTGGCACTCGTCCTGGCGCCATTTGACGCCGCCCTGGGGCGAGTCGGCTCCCTGGCAGTTGACGATGCACAAGTTGCAGTCGGTGCACTTCGCGTGGTCCTTCGTCATCCCGAAGAGGGCGAAGCGCGAGAAGACGCCGAGGAATGCGCCGAGCGGGCAGAGGACGCGGCACCAGAAGCGAGGGATGAAGCGGTTCGCGAAGAGGATCGCGACGAGCAAGAAGACGATGAACCAGGTCTGGTGAAAGTAGAACTGCTTGCTCTGCCAGACCGTCTGCGCGAGGAAATCTTGCGCGTGGTCGGCGGCGCCCTGCACGGCGCGGGACTGCACGTCTTGCGCGGCGCCGAGCCCGCGGTGCGACAGGTACTGGATGCCGGGAATGACGCCGAGCCCGATGGATCGCACCGCGATGCAGATCGGGTCGAAGAGGCCGCCGATGGCGCTCCCAGAGACCCCCGCGACGAGAAACGCGTAGAGCAGGTAGTACTTCACCCGCTGGTACGTGTGCGTCCGGTTGGCCTCAACGCGCGAGGCTCCGCGGCCCTTCTTGCTGGGCAACAGCCAGGCGAAGAAGTGGTGCAGCGTGCCGAAGGGGCAGATCCATCCGCAGAAGACGCGGCCGAAGACCATCGTCAGCCCGAGCAGGCCGACGCTCCACAGGAGCCCGCGGTAGATCGTATGCGTCGAGAGCACCGTCATCGCGGCGACGAATGGATCGGCGAGCAAGAACCCTTCGACGGGGAGCGGCAGCCGGACGGGCGCATCGGCGCGCGCCGCGAAGCTGCCGCGGAAGCCCGTCTGGAAGAGGAAGTACATGAAGAGCGCGAAGAACCCGACCTGGCAGGCCCGCCGCGCCCACTTGAGGATCACCGCGATCCGCCGCGCCGGAATGCCGCTCCCGGGCAGCTTCTTCTTCGCCTTCTTGGCCGGCGCAACGGGCACGGACGGCGCGCTCGCCACCGCAGTAGCCGCCGCGATCGTGGACGTGGACGCGGCCGCGGTCGTGGAGCACGCGCAGGGAGCGCCCGAGCCGGACGCACACGTCGTCGGCGCCACGCTCGGCGGGCGGGGCGAGACCGGCGACGCCGGCGCGATCGGCGCGATCGGCGACCACGTGACCGCGTCGATCGCCGGCACGACGCCGACCTTGCCGGTCCGCCACGGGATGGGGTCGACGTCAGCGTGAGCCGCGTCGTGCGCGCCACCCGTGACGAGCGCCAGATCGATGCGCACGCCCGCGTGCTGCGGCGTAGCCGGCTGCGTCATCGGGCCACGCCGCTCACGCGGGCACCGCCGGCCACGCCGCTCACGCGGGCACCGCCGGCCACGCCGCTCACCACACTCACCACGCTCAGCCGGCCCCGCACGATCACACCCGCCTGACGCGCAGGCTCTCCCAGCGCGTCGTGCCCAGGCCGCGCTTCTCGCCCATCGCGAGGTACGGCAGGTTCTCCGGCTTCTGGCCGATGAGCGTGCAGCCGAACGCGTCGGCGGCGACCTGATCGACCGACGCGATCACGGTGTGCATGTCCTTCGCGTCGTCGATGTTGCCGCCTTGCGGGCCGTTTCGCATGAGCACGCGCCAGGCGTCCATCACGACGAGCGTCGGGCGCATGAAGGTCGCGAGATCGGCGATCGACGTGTCGATGTTCTGGTGCAGCCGGTTTCTCCGTCCGCCGAGGACGCCGTACCAGTTCTTCATGGCGGCGGTGAACTTCGCGAGGTTGTGGTGCTTGGCGATGGGGACGTTGATCACCTTGTCGGCGTCGACCAGCGTCGTGAAGATCGGCCACTCATCGAGCACGTCGCCCTTGAGGCGCATCGAGCGGAAGCGATGCTCTTGCGGGAGCACCACGTCGGCGCCGACGGCGTAGGCGGCGCCCCAGATGCCCGAGCGCTGAAAGCAGCGGTTCGGATCGTTGCACGACCCGTCGGCCACGACGACCTTCTTCGCGCCGGCCTCGAACGCGAGCTTCACCACGGCCGCGACGACGTCGGGGTTCGTGTTCGCGGCGTGGATCGGCATCCGGTCCCAGCCAATGTTCGGCTTGACCACGACGACGTCTCCGCGCGACACGAACCTTCCCATGCCGCCCATGGCCTCGAGGGCTCGCCGAACGAGCTGCTCGGGAGTGGCCGTGGGCTCGGGTGACAGGTCTCCCACTTCCCGGGCGGGCGCACGCGCGATCGCGAGCTCGGCGTGTTCCGCGTCGCGCTCGGCCAGGCGGTAGTCGCGCACCTGACGCGTCGCCCGGGACTCGACGAGGCCGAAGCCCCCGCGATCCCACGCCACGCGCCCGCCGACAGCGGCCGCGCCAAGCACGCCCGCCATGGAGCCGACTCGCGTGAGCATCTCGCGTCGTGACGGGCGCTCGACGTCTGCCGGGGTGGCCGGCTCGGGGGCTTTCGATCCGAGCTTCACCCTGGATCCATACCTCGCGGAGCGAGGGATCGGCAAATAGGGGAGGCCAGAGCCTTAGCTGGCATCCACCCCCCGGCGCGCCGGCCGCTCACGTTCGCTCACCTGCACACTCCTACACACTCCTACACACTCCTACACACTGCGGCCGAGGTGCCGCGGCTCTCGCGAAGGGCGGCCGCGACCTCTATCCTGATGAGGATGGCTCCGCCGACCTCGCCGCGCTCGAGCACCCGCTCGCCGCGCACGGCGCCGTTCGCCGCGTTCGCGCCGGTCGCGTTGACGCCGCGGGCGCGCGTCTTCGTGCTGACGGGAGCCGGGATCAGCGCCGAGAGCGGCATTCGCACCTTTCGGGACGCCAACGGACTCTGGGAGCAGCATCGATTCGAAGACGTCGCTTCGCCGGAGGGCTGGAACGCCGACGCGGCGCTCGTCTGGCGCTTTTATGCCGAGCGCCGCGCGCAGGCTGTCGCGTGCCAGCCGAACCCGGCTCACCGCGAGCTCGCCGATCTCGAGCGCACGCTGGGCGCTCGGCTCTTCCTCTGCACGCAGAACGTCGACGACCTGCACGAGAAGGCCGGCCACGGCCGCGTCGTCCACATGCACGGCGAGCTGATGAAGAGCCGATGCGAGTCGTGCTCGCGGGCGCCGTTCGACGACGTCGAGCCCTACGCCGCGGTGCCGCGCTGCGAGTGCGGCGCGCGAATCCGGCCGCACATCGTGTGGTTCGGCGAAGAGCCCTTCGCGATGGACCGCATCCAGCAGGCGCTCGACGCGTGCGACGTCTTCGTGACCATCGGCAGCAGCGGCGCGGTCTACCCCGCCGCGGGGTTCGTGCGCGCCGTGCGGGCGAGGGTCTCGGGCGACGGCAAACCGGCCACCACGCTTTACGTCGGTCCCGAAGAGCCCGACAACGCGGCGATGTTCGACGAGTGCCGACTGGGCCTCGCGGGCGACGCGGTCCCCGGGCTCTTCACGACCTGACGTCGCTGCGGCGACGCGACCGAGGGGCTCGCGTCAGCTGTACGTGGCGGACGCGATGACGCGGATCACGCGGCCGCACGCGGCGCCCCGGACGTCGCCCATGCACACGTCCTCGAGAACGAAGTCGGTGGACTTGTCTCGCAGGCGCTGCGCCATCGGGTCGGTCATGTCGTGACCGCCATCTCGGCATGCCGGATCGTTGCACGGCATCGCGAAGAGAGCGGGCGCGCGGTCGACGATGATGTGCCGCACGTGCTTCGTCTCGGCGATGGTCGCCTCGCGGCGGTGCTCTTCGACCTCGAGCTTGAGCGTGCGGAGGAGGGGGAACTCTTCGCGCAGACGGCGCGCTTCGTCTTCGCGACGGCGGCGCTCGGCGAACCGGAGGTGAGCTTCACGCGAGCGGCCGTTCATCGAGACCCTCCCCGTCCCGGCTCGCGTCGTCTTCACTCTCGGCGTTCGCCAGCCACGTCGATCGGGCCCGCGCGTAGGTGGCCCGCGCCGCCTGCTCGAGCTCGTCGTGCGTGACGAACGAGACGCCCTTTCGCACGAGGCTCGCTCGCACGAAGTGACGCGCCTCGCTCAGCGTACCTGGCCAGCCACCGGCGACCTCACGCCCTTCGGCGCGGAGCTCATCGATGCGGCTGTCCGCCCATGCTTTCGCTGTATCCAGCGCGGCCTGCTCGAGGACGCTGCGGCGCGAGCTCACGGCGCGGCGCTCACCAACGACCGCCGGCTACGCAGCCGAGCGAGAGGTTGAGGTTGAAACGCGATCGCATGATGAGCTCTCTTCTTGTCACGGGCCTCTCGGAGCGAGGACCATGGATTCGACTCGTTTGGCGGCGAGCATCTCCGCGGAAACCGCTGGATGCCCTTGCATCGCGCCGGACTCGATCCGCCGCGACCCGCCAATCCCGTAACGCCGAGAGAGCGTGGTCCCCTCTGAGAAACGTTCGTGAACAGCCCACACGGTAGCGCAACGAGCGCTTCGCCGCAAAGGTAATGAGGCGCCGCCGGCACGGTTTACGCGTGTCGTCAGGCGCCGTTACGCACGCTCGAGCAACTCGGCCAGGCACCGCGCTCAGGCGCGGTGGTCAGGCACCGCTCAGGCGCCTTTGCGCACGGGAAGCGGGCACGAGTGACGGCCGGTTTTTTCGTCGTATTGCTGGTGGTAGACCTCGGCCTTCCAGAAGCGGGCCGCGGGCTGGATCTCGGTCGTGATCTTCGACCTGTACTGCTTCTGTTCGGCGGCCATCGACGCGCGGGCTGCCGCGTCTTCTTCGGGGCCGAACGTGAAAATGGCGCTCCGGTACTGATCGCCGATGTCGGGCCCTTGCTGATTGGGCGTCGTCGGGTCGTGCGAATCCCAGAACGTGCGGAGGAGCTGCGCGTACGTGACCTTCTTCGGATTGAACTCGACGAGCACCGTCTCGGCGTGACCGGTGTCGTGGCCGCAGACCTCCGGATACGTGGGGTTCGATGTGTGGCCTCCCGAGTAACCGACCGCCGTCGCGACGACGCCGGCGACGTGACGAAAGGTGTCTTCGGAGCCCCAGAAGCACCCCTCGGCAAACGCGGCGAGCTCGTCACCCTGGGCCGGAACGAGGGGAGTGCCGGCGCCCGCGCCTCCCGGGTTCGCTCCGACGGCCCCGACCGATGCCGTCGTGGACGACCCGGGCGACGGCCCCGTGTCGGCCAGCGCCATCGATGCCGGGTGGCAAGCGATCGACGTCGCCACGGCTCCCACGAGGAGCGCCGCGGCAAGGCCGCGTGGCGATCGAGCCGACAGGTACCCGACGGGGCGAGCTGCGCGAGCCGACTTCATGAACGCGATCTCCATGGCGTGAATACGCACCCGACCGCGACACGGTTACCCCTGCTGCCCGCGCATTCGGCGATCGTGTCGGCGTCCGCGCCCGAGCTTGCTCTGCCGGCAGCGTCCGCCGACGCGGGCCGATCGACCTCGGACACCCGGTGCGCGCGCTGGAACCAATGAATTCATGTACTTGGACCGGCGGGCGTTCGGGTACGCGGGATGCGATGACCCTTCGACGCGGCTGCATCGATCGGAGCGCCCGCCCCAGACTCCGAACCTCGACGTGCCCTCGACCCCCCCTTGGGCCGCGCGAGTGCCGGCAGATCGGGGCGGGGTTTCGCTCGCCTTGCTCGAGCGATCGATGCAGCCGCGCTTCATGGCTTCAGAGGTCGACCGTGTCCGGGCCCGAGGATGTCCTTCATCTTCGCCACCGCGTCGAAGCCCTCGACGTGCGGCGGATGATGGCAGTCCAGGCAGCTCGACGGCGCGGGGCTGGCGACGATGCGCGTCCGGTCCGCGGGATTCGTCGCGTGCCGCGATCCGGGTCCGTGGCAGACCTCGCACTGCACGTCTTCGAGGCCCTTGACGTGCGCCACCGTGCTCCCGCCGGGCCGGTCGTAGCCGGTCACGTGGCAGCCGACGCACTCGAGGTTGAACTCTTTGAACTGCGTCGAGAGGGTCGCGTACGCGTGCGTGTGGCGCGTCGTGTTCCACACCTGCCGCGCGTCGGGATGGCACGACGAGCACACGTCGATGCCGACATAGTGCGCCTGGTCGGGTGCGGCTTGCGGCGGCAACCGATCCGCGAAAGCGACGCGGTTACGCTCGTTGATGGCCTTGTAATAGGAGGCCATCTCCGCATCGATCGCGGGGTCTTTTCCGAGCGAGTCGCGGATCTCCTTGAGCGCGTACCGTAAGAAACTTCCCTTGGCGGGTGGCGCCTTCCTGTCGAGGCTGTCGTGCTCCGCTTCGAGCTTCGCGAGGTCGTGGCGGCGCGCGTCGAGATCGCTGGCGCTGACGCTCCTGTCGCGCTCCCACGCGGATATCTTCTGGTGGAGCTCGTCGATTCGTCGCGCGACGTCTTCGCGCTGTCGGGAGAGCTCGAGCCCCGTTCCGTCGGCGAACTTCACGAGCTGACCCGGCGCGAGCGGCTCGCGCGCGTAGAGGTCGAGCACCGCGACGCTCTGCAGGTGGTTCGCCGCCTGCGCGATGAGGACGTTCCCCACCCGCTCGCCCTGGGGCGACTCGGTGTTTCCGTCGCCGTTCGACCTGGCCGACCCCACGACCACGGCCGTCAGCTCGGGGACGGCATCCGCGATGCGCTTGGCTTCGCCGCGGCCGACTGCGGCGAGGGCGACGAGCACGTTCGCCCCCTGCCGCTTCGCCTCGTCGACGCCTTGCTTCACGGCGTCTTGCGGCATCTGCAAGGGCGCACCGCCGGTGCCTCCGGCAAGGGCGCCCGGCTGCCCGTAGCCCACGAAGCCGATCTTGAGCGGCCCGACGTCGCGCACCGACACCGTCACGAACGGCGGCGATGGAACGCCCGGCCCCGTCGTCGGAACAATCGCCGCCGCGCCCGACACGCCCGCCAGCTTGACGAGCCCCCCCGTGCCGTCGGCCCAGTCGTTTACCCCCGGCGCGAAGGCGGCGAGAGCGAGGCCCTTCAAGACCAGCGCGATCGTCTCGGCCTTCGCGCGGTCCTGCTCGGCGCGGTCGGTGTCGAGCGAAGGGTCCATGAAGAAGAGCGGCCCGGCCGAAGCGACGACGGCGGCCGGCGCGCCCGCGCCGTTCTGCCGAACCCAGGCGCCGAAGTGGTCGACGCCGCCGAGCTGGTCCTTCGTGCAACCGCAAGGCTCGAGGGCGCCGGCGAGATCCGTCACGAGGTAGAGGCGCGCGGTTGGCGGTCCCACGTCGGGGCCCGGCTCGGAAGCGACCGGCGCCGACGATCGACACCCCTCACACGCGGCCATTCCGAGGGCAAAGACCGGAAGCGACGCCAGGCGAAAGACTGTAGCGGCGAGGTGGCGCAGGGGCGTGGCTCCGTGATCTTGTGCGTCGACGCCTCCGCATAGTTACACTCTCTCTTCGATGTCGTCGGGCGAAAACCCAAGAGGAAGGGGCGTGCCGCGCCCGCTCACGGGTGGAGCCATGAAATTCGGCCCGTTCTGGCTCGAGGCGCGGCTGGCCGTGGGCGGCACCGCCGAGGTCTATCTGGCGCGGCCGATCGACCCCCAAGCGCAGCCGCGCAAGCTCGTCGTGAAGCGCCTGCTCCCCCACTTCGTGGCCGACCCCGAGGGGCGCACGATGTTCGAGCGCGAGGCGGCGCTCCACGCGGCGGTCGTCTGCGACAGCGTCGTGCAGGTCTACGGCTCAGGCGTCGAACGCGACGAGCCCTGGCTCGCCATGGAGTGGGTCGACGGCTGCGATCTCTTCCGGCTCCTCCGCCGGATGTCGAGCACCCAGCAGACCCTCGGGCGCGGGATGTGCGCCTACGTCGCGCGCGAGCTCCTTCGCGGGCTCGAGAGCGTCCATACCGCTCGCGACGCGGCCGGGCAGCCGATGGTGATCATCCACCGCGACGTGACGCCGTCGAACATCTATCTCTCCGCCGACGGGCGCGTCAAACTCGGCGACTTCGGCATCGCGCGCTCGGCGAACCGCGCGACCTTGAGCACCAGCGCGGGGCCCGTGCTCAAGGGAAAGTTCGCGTATCTCGCGCCCGAGCAGGTCGCGGGGGAGCCCTTCGACCAGCGCGCGGATCTCTTCGCCAGCGCGGTCGTGGTGACCGAGATGCTCATCGGCCGCGCCCTCTTCGCGGGGAGCGGGCAGCTCGCGGTGCTCCTCGCGATACGCGATTGCCGGATCGAGCCCCTTCGCGCAGCGCGCTCCGCGCTGCCCCCGGGAATGTTCGTTGTCCTCGAGCGCGCGCTCGCGCGAGACCCTGCGGCGCGCTTCCCCACGGCGGCGGCCCTGCGCGACGCGCTCGCGCCCTTCGACCCCAACCCGGCGGCGGCGCGCTCCGAGCTCGGCGCCCTCGTTCGATGGGTGCAGTCGGCTCCATCGGCCGAGCAGATGCAAGCGGTGCGCGACAGCGCCGCGCGCCTCCGGGCGGCCGCCGCGGTGAGCGAACCGCCGGTCGAGGCGGTCGACCCCCCCGTCGACGAACAGGAGACGGGCGAGTACGCGCCCGTTCCGTCGT